>JAKOGY010000221.1 GCA_028658405.1 Dolichospermum sp. ST_sed8
TCTTTACCTCGTGATCATTTTCCTCGGAATGTCTGAACTGTGATTTTTTTGATTTTTGTGATTGCTATGATTATCTTTACCTCGTGATCATTTTCCTCGGAATGTCTGAACTGTGATTTTTTTGATTTTTGTGATTGCTATGATTATCTTGGCCTCGTGATCATTTTCCTCAAAAAGTTACAAATCAAACGAGTCTCGACTTGCTACTAAATGGTGGTTATTTGTTTTTACCATTGTGGTAATTGTGGCTTCAGTATAATGGACTAACCAATTAGGTTGAATGCCAAAAATAACGATTATTACGGCTAAAATAATTGCAGGTATGCGATCGCTCCAGTACACCCGTGGTAAGTTAGTAACTTCCGCTGATAAACGCCCAAAGAAAGCCCGATTAAGGAGATTCAAGAAGTATACCGCAGTTAAACCATTTCCTAGCATTGCTAACAGTGTTTGGACTGGAAAAACCTCAAAACTACCCCGAAAAACGATGAATTCGGAAATAAATCCCACCATTCCCGGTACACCTGCACTGGCCATAACTGCAAAAATCATTAAGCTACCAATAACGGGTAAACCTCGTTCTGGGTTGAGTAGTCCCCGAACTACATTTAAATCCCGACTACCAGCTTTTTTATACACAACTCCCACCAACAGAAATAACATGGCGGATATTAATCCATGACTAATCATTTGCATAACCGCACCCAATGTGCTAAGAGGTGTAGATGCGGCTGCTGCTAACAAGACATAGCCCATGTGACCGACGGAACTATATGCCACCATCTTTTTCATGTCTGTTTGCGCGATCGCACAAGATGCCCCAAACAAGACACTAATTACCGCCCATGTGGCTAACCAAGGTGCTGCATAAGCCCAAGCATCTGGCAATAAATCCATCCCAAATCGCAATAAGCCATAAGTCCCTAATTTTAATAATATCCCAGCCAACAAGACAGATATGGGTGTAGAGGCTTCGACGTGGGCATCTGGTAGCCACGTATGGAAGGGAACGAGAGGAATTTTGACACCAAAACCAACTAAAATCCCTGCTAGTAATAATAGTTGAGTTGCTAAAGACAGAGATTGAGTATTTAAGGTTGCTAGTCCAAAACTGGGAGAACCACTCAACCAAACCATCCCCAGGAAACTAGCTAAAATGACGATTCCCGAAAAAGCGGTATAAATCAGAAACTTTGTGGCTGCATAACCCCGTTTTTCACCACCCCAAATCGCAATCAGCAAATATAGGGGTATTAATTCCAACTCATAAAACAGGAAGAATAATAATAAATCCTGTGCCAAAAATGCTCCAGTTACCCCAGCACTTAAAAGCAGAATTAGAGAATAGTAAAATCTCGGCCGTTGTTGAGATTCATCAGTGCTATAAATAGCAATACAAGTTAACAGTGCATTGAGAATTAGTAACGGTAGAGATAAACCATCTACACCCAAATTATAGTTTAAACCAATTGCATCTACCCAAGGGAGGGATTCAGCAAACTGTTGACCAATTTCTCCAGGGTTAAAATGAATTCCCAGGAAAATACTCCATAGAAAAATGATCACGCTAAAGACTAAAGCTATGATTCGGGATAATTTAGCCGTAATAGCAAAAGGATAGAAACCAATACAAGCCGCACCAATTAACGGTAATAAAATCAACGTACTGAGCATGGGTAATGGGTAATGGGTAATGGGTAATGGGTAATGGGGAGGTATTTATTACCTTTTGCTACTTGCCTAAAAAGGCAAATTGTCGAATAAACCCAAAGAAGAACTAATGAGAAAACCGAGAAAGCTAATAACCACAAGGATTGTTAACATATAGCCTTGGGATTGACCAGAAATACTGTATTTCAAACTTTGTCCGCTAAAAATCGCAGCAAAGCCGATTAAATTTACTAGACCATCTACCAAAAAGCGATCGCTCCACGCTGATACTCTAGATAACAGCGCCACAGCACTCACAATCGTTAAGCGATAAATGCGGTCTATGTAAAAATCATAGCCTAATAAGTCTTGGATAAATCTCCAAATTAAAATTCGGGATCTTGACCAAGCTTTGTGCAGATGAATTGTTGCACCAATAGTCACCCCAGCAACGGTAGAAGCTACTAAAGATCCCACAATATACCAGTCTAGGCTTTCCCAGCTAGGTAATAAGTCCCATTGCTGTAGCATCAGCGGTAATAATAGAGTCAGGATAGTTAAAGTTACCATTGGTAATGCCATTGTCCAACCAACTTCTGGAGCGCGACGGGTTTTTGGTTGGGGTTGTCCCCAAAAAACTAACCGGAATACCCTAGTTAAATTTAAAGCCGTTAAACCATTAACTAAGATCAAAACCACAATTACCCAAGGGCTAATCTTTACCAAGCCATCAGCCCATGCTAACATTGCCCAAAAACTGCCCAGTGGTAGTAGTGTTACCATACCTGCCGAACCGACGATAAAAGCCGTAGTTGTGGCTGGCATTTTTGACCACAAACCCCCCATTTCTGTCAAGTCTTGGGTTTGGGTAGTATAGATAACTGAACCAGAACTCATGAATAATAAAGCTTTGGCAATAGCATGACTCAGGAGTAACATGAGTGCTACTCCCCCTTGTTCCAAACCTACCGCCAAAAATACCAATCCCATATAGGCACTGGTCGAATGGGAGAGCGATCGCTTAATATCAATTTGAGCCAACGATACTAATGTTGCCCCCACCGCTGTAATTGTCCCCACTACCACCAAAGTATTTAAAGCAAAGGGGGACAAAGATAATAATGGTTGAATCTTGTAGAGTACATAAGCTCCTCCACCTACCACCAAGGAATTTCGCATTACCGAAGCTGGATTAGGTCCTTCCATAGCTTCATCTAACCACAGGTGCAGGGGGAATTGAGCGCACTTACCCGCAGGACCAGCAATTAAAGCTAAACAGAGTAAATTTGATGTGACTGGGTTTAAATCAGCCGTTTGCGCCCACTCATACAAATCCGAAAAGTTTAAACTGCCGGCTAAAGTAGAAAGAGTGACTACAGCCATTAACAGCAACAAATCTCCTACCCGCTTCGTTAAAAAGGCATCTCGCGCTGCCGTCACTACCAACGGTTGAGCATACCAAAATCCCACAAGTAAATAAGTAGAAAGAGTAAGGACTTCTAGCAACGCATAGCTGAGAAACAAAGAATCACTAATTGCTAGACCACTGAGGGCAGCTTCAAAAAATCCCACCATACCAAAAAACCGGGCTAAAGACCAATCTTTTTCCATGTAGCCTAGGGCATAAATTTGAGCCAATAGACTCAATCCAGTGATTAAAACTGTTGCTCCAACACTGACTACGGAAATTTCCAAAGCAAAAGATAATTGGAAATCAGCGGCTTGAAACCAAGTAATTATTAAATTTTCTTGCTCTCGATACCAAATATCTTTAAACACTAATAAACTGTGGACAAAACCGAAAATGGTAGTCAATAAGTTCAAGTAAGCCGCAGGTCTAGGTCCCGTCCGGTGGATGATTCCTATGCTCCAAGGCAAAGTTAAAATTGCCCCTAGTAAGCTATAAAGAGGTACGAACCAACTAGTTAAAAATAGAAACTCATTCATTTAATATTTTCCTTGACAACTCAGTTCCGATTCTTTTAGACAGCCTTTAAATAATCATTTGCTCAAAAAACAATATTTTTGAGAAAATCTATGTTTTCTTAACTTTTTTCAGCCACATAAGCTTAGGCACATTTACTGGAAATTAGCCTATCTTCGAGTAATTAATATAATTTTACATTTTAGATATTCTGCTAATTATTAAACAACATTTTTTATTGTTCTGCTTTTTTTAAATTTGTTTTTGAGATAACTTGGTAAAGTTTGCAGATTTTTGCCTAGTGGGTATGAAAATACTAAAGTTTGAGAAAGATATAGCCAGTAGCTCATCTATCTCATATCTAGCACTCGCTGATTCTCTTCATCAAAGAATTAACTTTAGCTATGAACTATAGTAATTCCCAAAGTGATAAAGAAATTATAAAGCATAAGTTGTCACTGTAGGGATCAGTAAACTTTAGTGTCACAAAAGACCGCATGAACTTTTGTTAAGTTTTCTTAAACGATCTTATTACAAACTATTATAGTAATTTATGTTGCCAGGGATGCCAACATTTCATAAGCTTAAATGTGGCAGTATTTTTAGCGCAGGATGACCATCCCCGTCGAAAATTTCTACCCATAGTTCTGATTCGATTAATTTTTGAGGAGTTCTGCGATGCCAATTGCAGTTGGAATGATTGAAACTAAAGGCTTTCCCGCAATAGTAGAAGCTGCTGATGCGATGGTGAAAGCCGCCCGTGTGACTTTAGTAGGATATGAAAAAATTGGTAGCGCTCGCGTTACAGTGATTGTGAGGGGAGATGTTTCTGAAGTACAAGCTTCAGTAGCCGCTGGCGTTGAAGCAGTTAAAAGAGTCAACGGTGGTGAAGTAGTATCTACCCACATCATTGCTCGTCCCCACGAAAACTTAGAATATGTCTTGCCAATTCGTTATACAGAAGCTGTAGAACAATTCCGCGCTTAGTCTAATTACTGTTTAAATGAAAAACATTAACGGGGCTGCTTGCTTGAGTTTAAATCTGGTACAAGTAAAAATTTAATTTAAGGACAAAAACAAATGTCAATTGCAGTAGGAATGGTAGAGACTCTAGGCTTTCCCGCAGTAGTAGAAGCTGCTGATGCGATGGTAAAAGCCGCTCGTGTTACCTTAGTAGGTTATGAAAAAATTGGTAGTGGTCGGGTAACAGTGATAGTTCGTGGTGACGTTTCCGAAGTTCAAGCTTCCGTAGGTGCTGGAGTAGAGTCAGTTAAGCGCGTCAACGGTGGACAAGTGCTATCTACCCACATTATTGCTCGCCCTCACGAAAACTTGGAATATGTTCTCCCCATTCGTTATACCGAAGATGTAGAACAATTCCGGGAAGGTGTAAACACAATTCGCCCTTTCGGTAGAAGACCATAATTAATAATGCAAATTGCCAGAGTCCGTGGCACAGTAACTAGCACCCAAAAAGATCCCAGTCTGCGGGGTGTGAAGTTACTAATGTTGCAATTAATAGATGAAAATGGCAATCTCCTGCCAGTATACGAGGTAGCTGCCGATAACAGTGTAGGGGCAGGAGTAGATGAATGGGTACTTATCAGTCGTGGTAGTGCGGCTCGTCAAGTGCCTGGCAATGAACAACGACCGTTAGACGCAGCAGTAGTGGCAATTATAGACACAATTTACATTGAAGATCGTGTCATTTACAGCAAAAAAGATCAGTATAGATAGTCTGGTAATAGGTAATGGGTAATAGGTCACAGGTAATAGGTTAAAACTTACCAATGACTAATGACCAATGACTAATGACCACTGACTAAAAGCTTATTCAGGAGGAATCTCGCAATGGTAGTCCGCAGCACAGCGGCACCCCCAACCCCGTGGTCAAGGAGTTTAGCAGAACCAAAAATCCATGAAACTGCATTTGTACACTCTTCTTGTAACCTCATTGGTGATGTTAATATAGGTGCCAATGTCATCATTGCTCCAGGAACTGCAATTAGAGCAGATGAAGGTACACCTTTTAGTGTTGGTGAAAATACCAATATTCAAGACGGTGTAGTTATTCATGGGTTAGAGCAAGGCCGAGTCATTGGTGATGACGGCAAAGAATACTCGGTATGGATTGGCAAAAGTGCTTCCATTACTCACATGGCATTGATTCATGGACCTGCTTACGTTGGCGATAGTTGTTTTATTGGCTTTCGTTCTACGGTATTTAATGCCAAAGTCGGTGCAGGCTGCATTGTTATGATGCACGCCTTGATTCAGGATGTGGAAATTCCTCCAGGTAAATACGTAGCTTCTGGGTCAATAATTACTACCCAGCAGCAAGCGGATAGATTGCCAGATGTCCAAGTGCAGGATCAAGAATTTGCTCACCATGTAGTCGGGATTAATCAGGCTTTGCGGGCTGGTTATCACTGTGCTGCGGATAGCAAGTGTATTGCGCCCATTCGGGATGAAATCAATCTTTCCGGGGCTAAATCTTATACAAGTATTGAAGTTGAAGAATTAGAAAGGAGTAGTGACGTTGTGGGCTATAGCTTAGGTGCAGAAACAGTAGATCAATTACGTTATCTACTAGAACAAGGATTCAAAATTGGGACAGAACACGTAGACCAAAGACGTTTTCGCACAGGTTCTTGGCAAAGTTGTCAAGCAATTGAAACTCGGTCTTTAGGTGAAGCGGTTTCGACTTTAGAATCTTGTTTGAGAGACCACAGTGGCGAATATGTGCGTCTATTTGGTATTGATAGCGGCAGAAGACGGGTATTAGAAACTATTGTTCAACGTCCTGATGGCGTAGTTGCTGGTACAGCTAGTTTTAAAGCACCTGCGACCGTATCTACTGGCAGTTACAATGGTAATGGTAACGGAAATAGTGTTGGTAGTGCCAAACTCAGTTCAGAAACTGTAGATCAAATCCGTCAACTTTTGGCAGGTGGGTACAAAATTGGTACAGAACACGTAGATGAGCGTCGCTTCCGTACAGGTTCTTGGAACAGTTGTGAACCAATTCAATCTACTTCTGCTCAAGCAGTTATTTCTGCTTTGGAAGAGTGCATTGAAACCCATCAAGGCGAGTATGTGCGTTTAATTGGGATTGATACCAAAGCTAAACGTCGCGTATTGGAAGCAATTATCCAAAGACCAAATGGACAAGTCGCTGTTTCTGGTAGCACAAAATCATTTACCAGTACAAGTTCTGCCACTGCAACTGCTACAGTTACCAGCACCCGTTTGAGTGCGGAAATAGTAGATCAATTGCGCCAACTGTTGTCCAGTGGAGCAAAAATTGCAGTTGAACACGTAGATCAACGCCGCTTCCGCACAGGTACTTGGGCAGTTGCGGGTCAAATTCAGGCTACATCTGAAAGAGAAGCGATCGCTGCTTTAGAAGGTTGTGTGTCTGAATATCCAGGCGAGTATGTACGCTTAGTTGGGACTGACCCCAAAGCCAAGCGCCGCATCTTAGAAGCAATTATTCAACGTCCATAGGGATAGGCAAGAGGCAAAAGGCAAAAGGCAAGAGGCAAGAGGCAAAAGGCAAAAGGCAATAGGCAAGAATTACCAATTACCAATTACCAATTACCAATTACCAATTACCAATTACCAATTACCACTGACAAATCGTCCATTTCCGGCTTCCGAGGTAATAAATTTCATGTCTGTATCGCTGCTACGTCTGGGCGATAGATTTGATTCTCATATTCATGGTGACGTGATTATTCATCCCAGCGCAGTATTAGCTCCGGGGATAATTATCCAAGCAGCTATTAACAGTACAATCGTGATTGGTGCTGGCGTATGTCTGGGTATGGGGTCAATTCTGCAAGTAAGTGAGGGTATTCTAGAAATAGAAGCAGGAGCAAACCTGGGAGCCGGTTTCTTGATGGTTGGTCAAGGCAAAATTGGGGCTAATGCTTGTATTGGTTCAGCCACAACGGTTTTTAACTGTTCCGTAGCACCAGGACAAGTTATTCCCTCTGGTTCAATTTTGGGAGATACTAGTCGGCAGATTGTTGAACCGTCAGCGGCACAACCAAAATCTACTAATCCTCCCCTAGATAAACCAGAGGAATCAGCTAAAAAAACAGAATCTAGTCATTCTCAACCAGAGAAACCAGAGGACCAGGAAAAATTTATTTCCTCAACTCAACTCTCGGTTGCAGCGTTTCTGGAGTTTAAACACCAATCCACACCTGTATCTCAACCGTCACCTACACCTAAAAGCCAGTCTCCTCCAGAGGCAGAAACGGCTGTGGTTGGTGATTCTATATCTGAAGAAACTACGCTCCCAGAGTCTACGGAAACTAGCGCTCAAAACTTAGAACCGAGTGAGTCTGATATTGAAACTCACAACATTTTTGGCACGCAAATTTATGGACAAGGCAGCATAAATAGGCTGTTAACTACATTGTTTCCCCATAGACAATCCTTGAATAACCAAAACTCTGACAATTCTTCAGGTTAAGTGTTAAGTATTAAGTGTGAACTTAAGTCCATATTAAAATACTAGTTTTCATTCTTCTTCGATTGAAGACGCTATACAGACCTTATCCTGGAAAATTTAAATGGAAACATATAATCAACACGCTTTGAGTACCATTCACGCAGCAAGTCGTCGTGATAGTCTCAAAGATACTGCTTTGGGTATGGTATCAACCCTCAGTTTCCCCGCTATAGTTGGCACGGCTGACATGATGTTAAAGTCGGCTGGAGTCCACTTAGTTGGTTATGAAAAAATTGGTAGTGGTCATTGTACAGCAATTGTCCGAGGTGGCATTGCTGATGTTCGCTTGGCTGTGGAAGCTGGTGTACAAACCGCTGAACAGTTTGGCCAGTTGGTGTCTAGTTTGGTGATTGCCCGTCCTTATCCTAATTTAGATGTAATTCTACCTATTAACCGTCTGACTCGATTTATGGGAGATGGTGGATATAGCCGTTTGAGTAATCAAGCGATTGGGTTGGTGGAAACTCGCGGATTTCCCGCAATGGTTGGTGCTTGTGATGCCATGCTTAAAGCTGCTGATGTCCAATTAGCATCTTATGAAAAGATTGGTGCTGGTTTGTGTACGGCAATTATTCGTGGTTCGGTGGCTAATGTGGCGGTAGCTGTAGAAGCAGGAATGTTTGAAGCGGAACGAATTGGTGAGTTAAATGCAGTTATGGTGATTCCTCGGCCATTAGATGAGTTGGAAGAAACTTTACCTGTGGCTAGTTGCTGGATGGAAGAACGCCAACCAGTTAATATACCTATTAATATTAAAGATAAAATAATGGATGTGGAAGCGATAGAGTTGCCTGATTTGGCAAAATTACCTGTGAGAGTTAAGGAAGAAATTTGGAATGATGAATAATATCACAGGTAACGCTTGACGAAAATCTGGATATCGCTAACAACAAGTTTTTAAAATGAAAACAGACAGCATCTTTTACCGTTTATTTCAAGAAATACCTAGCATATTTTTTGAACTCATCGGTAATTCTCCCCAACTAGCAGAACTTTATCAATTTTCATCAGTTGAAGTCAAACAAACAG
>JAKOGY010000222.1 GCA_028658405.1 Dolichospermum sp. ST_sed8
GGGTTTCCCGTCGCAGGCGACTGGCATCCCCACGCTCCGGTATAGTGAGACGTGGGGCTTCTGCTGATTAAGCTAAAATCTGTGAAGGTGCTTCAATTAACAAACCAGAATGAGATTTTTGATAGGGACGACGAGCGAAAATAAAATAAATTTGATCCGGTAAATATCGCGGTAGATAAAATAAATTCGTTCCTACAGCTTGACTATTTATATCAATTCCATCCAAACCATCAATGACAATAATTATTTTCTGATCTGGTAAATTCTCGCTGACTTGTTGCAATAAATTAGAAAATAACCAACTTCCCTCATTTGCATTGATAAATCCTGTCTCTGTCATCGTTTGCGGGGAGGGTTGGGGAGGGGTGCTAGATAAATTTTCTAACAATAAATTTAACTGTGTACAAGCCTCTGGAAAAAATGCCTCAACTCGATTTTTACCCGCAATTTGGGCATTGTAATAAATAGTATGGGGATTTTGGCGCACAAATTGGGCAAGAATGGCACTTTTACCGCTACCGGGAACACCCACAATGGTGAAATAACCCTTGGGGTAACAGTGGAGAAAATTATTAATAGCAGTGAAGATAAAATCACGACCGACAAAATTTTCACTTTTTGCTGAAGCAGAGAAAGATAAACTATTCATCTGTCACCTTTCCTTGCAAACGCAGAAAATGTAACTTTCCTGATTGTTCCACTGCAACAATTGTCACTCCATCGGGAGCAACTGCACAGCATTTTATAGGACTTTCTCCGGTGAAAGTTGCTATTTCTTCACCTGTGACCAAATCCCAGATTTTGATAGTGTCGTCCCTAGAACCAGAAATCACGGTTTTACCATCGGGTGTGAGTGCGATCGCTTTTACCAAGTCACTATGACCTTCAAGGGTGAACTTTTCTGTTCTTGTGACCAAATCCCGGATTATGATAGTGCTGTCAATTACACCAGAAATCACCGTTTTACCATCGAGTGTGACTGCGATCACTCTTACCAATTCACCATGACCTTGAAGGGTGAATTTTTCTGTACCTTTGACCAAATCCCAGATTTTGATAGTGTCGTCCCTAGAACCAGAAATCATCGTTTTTCCATCCGGTGTCAGTGCGATCGCTATTACTGAGCTATGACCTTTCAGGATGAATTTTTCTTTCCCTGTTTCTAGATCCCAGATTTTAATAGTCTTGTCCCAAGAACCGGAAATCACCGTTTTTCCATTGGGTGTGACTGCGATCGCTCCTACCAAGTCACCATGACCTGAGAGGGTGAATTTTTCTGTACCTTTGACCAAATCCCAGATTTTGATAGTCTTGTCATCTGAACCAGAAATCAGGGTTTTACCATCGGGTGTGAGTGCGATCGCTCCTACCGAGTAACGATGACCTTTAAAGGTGAATTTTTCTGTACCTGTGACCAAATCCCAGATTTTGATAGTGCTGTCAGCTGAACCAGAAATCAGGGTTTTTCCATCGGGTGTGAGTGCGATCGCATTTACCGAGTTACTATGACCTTTAAGGGTGAACTTTTCTGTTCCTGTTCCCAAATCCCAGATTTTGATAGTAGAGTTAACTTTTTTCTTCCTATTGCTAAATTCCAGATTTTGATAGTCTTGTCAAGTGAACCAGAAATCACGGTTTTTCCATCGGGTGTCAGTATTTTCATAGATATTACATATTGTTAGAAAAAACGAGTTCTTGGAATTGTTTTTGCATCTCATGATCTAACTTTTTGGACTCTTTGATAAAATTTAAATTCCTCGTGGTTTTAGCAATTTCTAACAGAGATTGATCAATATTATAATCCTTAGACTCAATCAACCAAGTAAGAATTTCAAAAAGATGCCAGACCAATTGCGATCCTTCGTAAACAGTTAAAGGAAGGTTTGAATTACTTTTTGATAGTAATTTTTGGATATTTTGTCTCGAACATCCTATAAGTTTTGCAACATCCGTTATACCAACAAAATCAGGTGAAGCTTCTATAAGTTCTGCTTGTGGAATTGCTTTTCTTACATCTTTTATTGCACTGGACATCGCCTCACACGCAGATGATGCCTCACGAATAAAATCAAGTCCAATAAAACCTTTCATACCAATACCAATAATTGCATCATCACAGCCTGATTCATAAAGGACTTCAATGTACATATCAGGATCAGTAACAGGGTTGGGAAGTTTGAATTTTAGAGTGAATTCATATTCTTGCATTTTGCATTATCCTTCATTAGAAGTAGTCGGTTGTTTTTCCTCTAAACGAATACACTTATCAACTACTTTCCGAATTAGTTTTGCGTGATTAGTAGGATTTCTAGGTGTACTCCAAATACTATTGATACAAAATTGTCCACATCTGCATTCAGAATCATTGTAAGGGCAATAAATTTTACCCCAAGCGTGAGAACCTCCTACTTCTACAGACCAGCCTTTCGTAACCGCATACTCCAATGCAGCTTGTATTTCTTTATTAGGATGTTGTTTATTTGCCATTATTCTAGACACCTATAATCTTAGTCTGTAAAAAGTAGGTTGTCAACTGACAACTTACTTTAATTGTTTTATTTAACAATACCTTATAGCGGTATGCACTTGAGTGGGCGTAGAGAGCGGGTGGGGAATACCGAAAAATAGAGGAGATAAGCAAGAAAGTTAGATAACCTAAGCGATCAGGGCTATTTCATTAATGCAAAAGGAAACAGGTGATTTTCAAGTAATTCGTTAATTATAGGTAAAATTTATGACCATCACAGAAGGCTTCTAGAGGTGATTATTTAAGGCACAGGGATAGCATCAATCATAAAATAGCAAAAGCTCTATATGAGATGAAAATGCCTGAATCAATTGAATTACCTGGATTACAAGCCCTGTAGGGCTTAATTAAATCTTGCGGGTTAAAAATGAGCGAACGGACAGTGAAATAGCCCTGGTATCAGCAATTTTAACATTATTTGATGTGGGTATTCTTTCTAGGTTAATAATTTTTAAATCTACAAATGAGTACAACACCATTAATCAAGTTTAGTGTGCGTTACACCTTTGCCTAACACACCCTACAAATACTATATTTACTAATAATTATTAACCATTTTCCTAATTACGAATTACCCGATGTTTTTGCAAATCTGCTAAATTACAAACTTCCAAAGCCCTAGCATGAGTAGCTTCTAAAACTACGGTCGGTGCAACACCATCTTCTAGGGCTTCTTGCCACCTTGCAGCGCATAAACACCAACAATCACCAGGTTTTAAACCGGGAAAACTAAAATGAGGTGCTGGTGTACTCAAATCATTGCCTTGGGATCTAGTATATTGCAAAAATTCCTCTGTCACTTGAGCGCAAACAACGTGCATTCCCGTATCTTGTCCACCTGTGCTACAAAATCCGTCGCGGTAAAAGCCAGTCATGGGAGAAGTGCAGCAAAGTTCTAATTTTGTCCCCAGTACGTTTTTAGGTTCTGTCATGATTAATTCCTCACAATTCTAATTTATTACGGAAAAACGAACCACAGAGGCACAGAGTAAAGAGGGTTTGAGAGATATTTTGGGTAAGTCCTGATTTTTTAAGTTTGTGGTAGTTGATCAAATTCAATTTTACCATAGTCTAGTTTAATAATTCTATCGGCTAAATGAAAATAATGATCATCATGGCTAATTACTAAAATTGTTTTTCCCTGTGATTTCAATTCTGGCAGTAATTGAGTATAGAATATATCTTTGAACAATGGATCTTGATCTGCTGCCCATTCATCAAATAGATAAATTTGCCGATTTTCTAAATATGCTGTTAGTAATGCGAGACGTTTTCTTTGTCCTTGAGAAAGGGCTGTAGTGGAAAGTTGCCCATTTTCGATTTTCACTTTATGATCAAGTTGCAATTTTTGTAAATATTTTTGAGCTTGAATATCTAAATTATTATTTTCTAATCCTAGCAGTTCTTCAAATAAATAAAAGTCAGAAAATACTACAGAAAAATGTTGACGATACCATTCGCGGTTTGCTTCGGTAATCAAATCATTATTTAAGAAAATTTCGCCATTTTCAGGAATGTATAAACCAGTAATGAGTTTAGCTAAAGATGATTTACCACTACCGTTGCCACCAACAATAAAAACTAATTCTTGGGGATAAATGGTAAGATTAATTGGACCAAGAATAAAACTACTATCTTCTTTATCTGTGTAATAAGTGTGAGTAACATTTTTGAGTTGTAAACTGTGCCAATTTGTGAGAGAATCAGGCGGTACATTCCCAACTTCGGCACGACTGGCCAAAGATAAACCTAAAGATTCGATTTTTTGTAAAGCCACGCTGGCTTTACTAATCAGGGGTAAATTATTGGAAATATTATCCATAGGCAACATTAAATAAGTAAAGGTGAGAATGTAACCAGATAAAGTTTCGGCATCAATAGCAAATAAATGTGGTAAAATGAAGAGAACAAAACCAATGGCAAAGAAAAATACTAATTTCCCCCAACTGGTAGTTGTGGCAAATAAAGTTAAACCTTGAACATTGTGATTTCGGAATCTGCTGGCTGTGGCTTCTAAACGATTAGTTAAGAAAAATTGCCGGCGTTGATAGTGCAGTTTGAGTTCTTTAATTCCTGCTGTAATAGTGCTAAAGTTATTAAATAAAGCATCTTGATCTTCACGGGCTAAAGCTAATAATTTTTCTCCTCTATCTAATAACAATTTACAACTACCAATAGCTAGGATCATTAAAATCACAACCATGATAAATACTAACCAAGATAGCCAAGTTATATATAGTAAACATCCCAACGCCATGGATATATCAATACATAAAAATGGGATAACATAGACAGCATTTGCTACTGCTTGCACATCTTCTGTTAAAGTTGCTAATAAGCGAGAATTTCCTAATTGTTCTAAATGACTTAATTCAGATGCTAATATTTGCCGACTTAACTGCATTCGTAGTTGCAAAACGGCATTTTGAGATAAACGAATTAACATGATTTGGGAAATCACGCCGGTAATTAAGGCCACGGTAACTAAACCGACGAAACCCCAGGCTATAGTTGTCAGAGGTGCAGCATTGCTTTTACTCGCAGCACTACTAATCAGGGCGATTAATCCCGCGCTACTACCACCACTCAAGAAACCTGTGGTAATAGCGATCGCTACCATTGTCCACGAAGAACGTAAAAGAAAGTAAATTAGATTCATTAGTTAGTAGGGGCGCAGGGCCTGCGCCCAGTCATTAGTTAGTAGGGGCGCAGGGCCTGCGCCCAGTCATTAGTCATTAGAAAAAATTTTCCTCTGTTTATGTTCATTTTTTGTTTATCAGCCGTTTTATTTTACACCTATGGGGTTTATACAGCGATAGCATTTTTGCGTTCTGCTCCTCCCATAAACCCTGACTTTCATCCCCCTGTCACCATCCTTAAACCGCTGTGTGGTGTTGATAAGGGGACTTACACCAACTTAGCTTCATTTTGTCAACAAGACTATCCACAATATCAAATTATTTTTGGTGTCCGCAGTTCTACAGACCCTAGTATAGAAGTAGTTGAGAAACTAATTCAACAATTTCCAGAAATAGATATTAGTTTAGTAGTGAAAGATCATATTATTGGGGCAAATTTGAAAATCAGCAACTTAGCTAATGCTGTTACCGCTGCCAATCATGCTATTTTATTAATTGCTGATAGTGATATTCGTGTTGGTTCAGACTATTTGCAAACAGTTGTTCAACCATTACAAGATGAAAAAGTTGGCGTTGTCACCTGTTTATATCGTTCCACAGCCCAAGGAATAGCTACTATTTTAGAAGCTATTTGTACAGCCACAGATTTTCAAGCCGGTATTTTAGTTAGCACACAATTAGAAGGAATAAAATTTGCCTTGGGTTCAACCATTGTTATTCGCAAAACTACATTAACAAAAATTGGCGGTTTTGCAGCCGTAGCTGATTATTTAGCAGATGACTATCAACTCGGATATTTACCAACCCTAGCAGGTGAGAAAGTAATATTATCTAACTATATCGTAGAACACGGACTAGGACATAGTAGTTTATTAGATTCTATCAATCGCCAAATCCGTTGGGCGCGTTGTATTCGTGTTTCTCGTCCGTGGGGTTATGCGGGATTAATATTTACTTTTGGAACAATTTCTAGTTTACTATTCTTGGTAACTAATAGTGGTTCTATTTTTTCTTGGTTAGTTTTCTCTATCACTTTCTTAATGCGATTGATTATGGCTTGGTTAATAGGGGTAAAACTTCTTAATGATTCTGTAACTAAAAAGTATTTTTGGTTAATTCCCTTTGCAGATATAGTAAGATTTATAATTTGGTGTTGTGGCTTTTTTGGTAATACTATTAAATGGCGAGGAACAAAGTTTAAATTAGTTAAAAATGGTAAATTAGAAATGGGTGTCTGATTTTATTTCATGATCATACTAATAAGATCAAAACCCTATTTTTTGATAGTCATTCCCACATTTTCAGTGAGGTATTATGCCGGCAAGATATCCGCACCACAAGAGTTTTATCATTAATATCTGTACTTCATAATACGGGGAACTACTGTATTTATTGCTTGAGAAAAGCTATAAAGTACATGATAAGTTTGTCTACATCTGGGTAGAATTTAACTTCCAGTTTCAAACCCCTTGAATTAAGTCCATAAAAAAAGTCCGTCAGTGCGGACTTAGAAAAATCAAAGCTTTGAAACCCGAACAGGTGGATTTTACCTATGTAGATACGGTTCATAACCACCCATTTAACTACGGTTTTAAGACGTTAGCGGGAAATTGCCCTTGCACATTACCAGCAGGTAAATAATGACAGACAACATAGAAAGCATTGTATTTAGTACCATTCAGAGTTTTAGTACCTTTTGCCGTACCACAACCCAATTGTGTACTACTTTTCCACACAACCTGGGTAAAATGCCCAGTAGCAGAAGAAAATCCTGGACTATTATAGTTATAGGCGCTGACTTCATTGTACCATGACTGAACTGCTGTGTTGGGCAGGGTGGCATAGTTTATTGAGGGTGCTGTAGTATAGGAGACATATAAGTTTTCTCCAGCATTATTACGCTGAGTGGATACGCTGTGTTGAAACAATCCATTGGTTGCTAGGTATTGCGCCCAGGCTTGAGCAGTGTTGTTAGCAGAAATACTAGTTGTCATACTAGGACTACGATGGGTAGCTCGATAATTATTATGCTTAAATAAAGAATTGCTTCTAAAAGCGTTCAACTCAGTAGTTGTTTGTGCCAAAGCAGAATTGCAATTAATTGGAATTAAACTGGCAATTATTGCCATTAGTACGACAGTTAAAGCCTTACCAGTTGTTAAGGTAAGAGATGAAAATATTGTATTCATGCCTTTATTATTCCCGTAACCAGAGTAGAAATAAGATAAATTGAGATAGCAAGATCGCATCTAATCTTAGCACACCTTACCCTGGATTTTATTCAAGCCCCCTAATATGCAAATTAACAACTTGACAGCTTATCTTTTAGTATCTCATGGAAGTCGTGATCCGCGTCCAGATATATCTATGCAGCAATTAGCCAGGCTGTTAAGTGAGATATTACCCCAAGGGGAAAATTTCATAGGTATTGCTACCTTAGAAGCAAATATCCAACCTTTACATCTGCAAATTCAAGATTTTGCCGATCGCGTTCAGGCTTTTGGCTGTAAAATGGTGCAAATAATCCCCCTATTTTTGTTACCGGGATTTCATGTTATGACTGATATCCCCGCTGAAATCGCTCTTGCAGAACAGGCTATAAGTCAAGAAATGACAATAGAATTGCGTCCTTATATTGGCAGTTATCCTGGGTTAGAAAGGTTTTTTGCGAAGATGATGATGACAGTAAAATCGGATATAGCAATTATTTTGGCTCATGGTAGCCGTCGGGCTGATTCTCATACCCCTGTGGAAAATATAGCAGCTAGTGTGAACGCAGTTACCGCTTATTGGTCTGTACCTCCTAGTTTAGAAGTAAGAGTACAGGAATTAATTGCCGCTGGTTATGGACAAATTGCGATTTTCCCATACTTTTTATTTACAGGTGGCATAACTGATGCGATCGCTTTGGCAGTAGAAACGCTAAAATTACAATTTCCATCAGTAAGTTTTCAACTCGCACCACCTTTAGGAACAAGTCCAGAATTTGCTAATTTACTGGGGGATTTAATTAAAGAAGAGGAAAAAGTTTTTGGGTAAAGTTTATTTAGTCGGTGCAGGTCCTGGAGATCCTGGACTCATGACTCTCAAAGGAAAAGGTTTATTAGCTTGTGCGGATGTTGTGATCTATGATGCTTTAGTGAGTCCAGAAGTTCTGGAAATGATTAATCCCGCAGCCGAACAAATCAACGCGGGTAAACGCATGGGTAGACATTCCTTATTACAGGAAGTCACCACCCAATTACTAATTGAGAAAGCGGAAGATCATGCTATTGTTGTCAGGCTTAAAGGTGGTGATCCTTTTATCTTCGGTCGTGGTGGCGAAGAAATGGCGGAATTGGTAGCCGCAGGTATTCCCGTGGAAGTTGTCCCAGGGATTACATCAGGAATTGCCGCAGCGGCCTATGCTGGTATTCCTTTAACTCATCGTCTTTATAGTTCTTCTGTAACTTTTGTCACGGGGCATGAATCTGCTGGTAAGTATAAACCCCAGGTAAATTGGCAAGCCATAGCCCACGGTTCAGAAACTATTGTAATTTATATGGGTATTCACAATTTACCCTACATTGTTGAACAGTTTACTCTAGCTGGGTTGAGTTTAGATACACCCATTGCTTTAGTCCGGTGGGGAACTCGACCAGAACAAGAAGAATTAATTGGTGAATTGGGAACAATTATCAAACAAGTAGAAGAAAAGGGATTTCTTGCACCAGCGATCGCCATAATTGGTTCAGTTGTCAAATTACACGGTATATTATCCGGTAAAGAAAGGAAATTAAATAAATATTGAATCTGAGGAAGAAGTTTCTAAAATTATACAAAAAATTAAGGCTGAAACAATTAGATAAAAAAGATGAAAAAATTCTTTAAACTCCATCTAAGATGAAAACCATAGTTATTGAAAGTAGTGGGAGCATCTTGCTCCCTGCTGTTAAGTAGCGAGCAAGATGCTC
>JAKOGY010000223.1 GCA_028658405.1 Dolichospermum sp. ST_sed8
CCCCTTTTTAAGGGGGATTTAGGGGGATCGGATAACGTTTAGCATCCTGTCTAGAGATGTGTGTACACCGTAGCCTTTCCAAGGGGGGACTAAGAGGGGTAAGTAATCATACCTGATATCACTTTCAAACAGCCTCTAAATATTGTGGGGTGGGCAACATGAGCGCCCAAATATTTAAATTAGGTGCGTTTTAGTTAAATCAAGAAATTAGGATATCACTCATATCTAAATTTGGTTTTCCAGTTACATTAGCGAATAAACCACCATTCGTTAAACCAGCAACATTGCCATCGGGGTTATAGAATACATTGCCTGTTCCTAAGTTGTAAACTATTTTGGCGCTGCTTACCCCTGCTACAGAGGATTCATTAGTAGTGGTGTTAATTTGGGCAAATTCAGTAGCTTGTAAATTACCACCGATACCACTGACAAGAGACTTAAAGGACGTTTTACTCAATACTACTTGATCTGTTCCTTTGATAAAATCGGCGATAGTATCGACACCGAAAGCAGTGCTAATGAATACAGCCCCGCTACCAAAGTAGAATTGATCCGATCCTCCTAAGCCTCTAAATAGAGTATCATTACCTGCTCCGCCATTCAGTAAGTTGTTGGCGCTGTTACCTCTAATGGTGTTATTTAAGCTATTACCAATACCATTAATATTGTCTGTGCCAATTAAGTTGAGGTTTTCTAGGTTAGTTCCTAATGTGTAAGTTATGCTGCTGAAAACATTATCAGTACCTTCATTCAAATTTTCTGTGATCGTATCTGCAAGATTATCCACATAGTAAGAATCATTACCTATACCACCTGTCAAACTATCTGCACCTCCTCCACCATTGAGGATGTTATTACCAGTATTACCACTAAGGGTATCGTTGAAGTTTGAACCAAGTAAGTTTTCCATATTTAGCAAAACATCACCTGTTGCTTCTCCTCCTGTTTGGGCTGTTGTTAGAGCTAAATTAACCGTAACAGCCGCACTAGCATTAATATAAGAAGCCGTATCATTACCTAAGCCACCATCCAGGCGATCGCTACCTAACCCACCAATGAGAACATTATCACCACTGTTACCTATAATGTTGTTATTTAAGCTATTACCAGTACCGTCAATCTTGCCTGTGCCAAGTAAGTTGAGGTTTTCGAGATTATTGCCTAATATATAGCTAACGGACGCTTGGACAGTATCAATTTCTGTAGCTAGGGTAGAAGTTTCAGTCACTACATCCCCGATATTATCCACATTGTAAATATCATTACCTGTACCACCTATCAATGTATCTGCACCTATTCCACCATCAAGAGTGTTATTAACACTGTTACCTGTAATAGTGTTATTTAAGTTATTACCAGTACCATTAATATTGCCCGTGCCAAGCAAGTTGAGCTTTTCGAGATTATTGCCTAAGATATAGCTAACGGACGCTTGGACAGTATCAATTTCTGTAGCTAGGATAGAAGTTTCAGTCACGACATCCCCGATATTATCCACATTGTAACTGTCATTACCTGTACCACCTGTCAAGGTATCTGCACCTGTTCCACCATCAAGAATATTATTACCAGCGTTACCTGCAATGGTATTATTTAAGCTATTGCCAGTACCATTAATATTATTTGTACCGAGTAAGAGCAGGTTTTTGAGATTATTGCCTAAGATATAGCTAATGGAAGCTTGGACAGTATCAATTTCTGTAGCTAGGGTTGAAATCTCAGTCACAATATCCCCTGCACTGTCAACAATGTAAGTGTCATTACCTGTGCCACCTATCAAACTATCTGCACCTATTCCACCATCAAGAATGTTATTACCAATGTTACCAGTTAGGGTATCGTTGAAGCTTGAACCAATTAAGTTTTCAATACTTCGCAGAATATCCCCTGTAGCTTCTCCTCCTGTTTGGGCTGTTGTCAGGGCTAAATTAACTGTGACAGCCGCACTAGCATTAGCATAAGAAGCTGTATCAATCCCAGTACCACCATCAAGAGTATCTGCACCTGCCCTACCATTAAGAATATTATTACCACTATTACCTGTAATGGTGTTATTTAAGTTATTGCCAGTACCGTCAATATTGCCAGTGCCAAGTAAGAGGTTTTCGAGATTATTGCTTAATGTATAGCTAACGGAAGCTTGAACCGTATCAATTTCTGTAGCTAGGATAGAAGTCTCAGTCACGACATCCCCGATATTATCCACATTGTAACTGTCATTACCTGTACCACCTATCAAGGTATCTACACCTGTTCCACCATCGAGAGTGTTATTGCCACTATTACCTGTAATGGTGTTATTCAAGCTATTACCAGTACCATTAATATTGCCAGTGCCAAACAAGTTGAGGTTTTCGAGATTATTGCCTAATGTATAGCTAATGGAAGCTTGGACAGTATCAATTTCTGTAGCTAGGATAGAAGTCTCAGTCACGACATCCCCGATATTATCCACATTGTAACTGTCATTACCTGTACCACCTGTCAAGGTATCTGCACCTGTTCCACCATCAAGAATGTTATTACCAGCGTTACCTGCAATGGTGTTATTTAAGCTATTGCCAGTACCATTAATATTATCTGTACCGAGTAAGAGCAGGTTTTCGAGATTATTTCCTAAGATATAGCTGATGGACGCTTGGACAGTATCAATTTCTGTAGCTAGGGTTGAAGTTTCAGTAGCAATATCCCCTGCACTATCAACAATATAAGTGTCATTACCTGTGCCACCTGTTAAGGAATCGTGACCAAAACCACCATCAAGAATGTTATTACCACTGTTACCACTAAGGGTATCGTTGAAGTTTGAACCGAGTAAGTTTTCAATATTTAGCAGAATATCCCCTGTAGCTTCTCCTCCTGTTTGGGCTGTTGTCAGTGCTAAATTAACTGTGACAGCCGTACTAGCATTAGCATAGGAAGCTGTATCAATTCCAGTACCACCATCCAGGCGATCGCTTTCTAAGCCACCATTGAGAATATTATTACCACTATTACCTGTAATAGTATTCTTTGAGCTATTACCAGTACCGTCAATATTGCTAGTGCCAATTAAGTTGAGGTTTTCGACATTATCGCCTAATGTATAACTAACAAACGCTTGGACAGTATCAATTTCTGTAGCTAGGGTGGAAGTCTCAGTTACAATATCCCCTGCACTATCCACAATGTAAGTATCATTACCTGTGCCACCTGTCAAAGAATCGTTACCAAAACCACCATTAATAATGTTACTACCAGTGTTACCAGCGAGGGTATCGTCGAATTTAGAACCGATTAAGTTTTCAATATTCAGCAGAATATCTCCTGTAGCTTCTCCTCCTGTTTGGGCTGTTGTCAGTGCTAAATTAACTGTGACAGATGCACTAGCATTAACATAAGAAGCCGTATCATTACCTAAGCTACCATCCAGGCGATCGCTTCCTAAACCCCCAATTAAAATGTTATTCTCACTGCCACCAATTAGGGTATCGTTGCCCAGTCCACCATCAAGAGTATCATTACCTATTCCACCATTGAGAATGTTATTGCCACTGTTGCCAATTATGTAGTTGTCTAATCCATTGCCAGTACCGTTAATAGCAGCACTACCAGTCAAGAGCAGATTTTTGACATTAGTGGGTAAAGTTGTGGTGACAGCAGAGAATAAAGGATCGCTGATCTGAATTTGCAGAGTTGTTAGATTATCATCGGTTTTAGTTTCCAGGCTTTGATTAACAACATTAATCAAAATGTATTGATTATTGCTTGTGAAGCCAGGAAATGAACTAGGAATAAGGACGTTTTTAGTAAAGGTTTGGCTAGTACCCGCAGCTATAGTAGTAAGTCCAGTTATTTGACCAACACTTAAATAAATATCTGATGCGTCTATTGTTTGATCTTGGGAAAGCAAAATTTGATAATCAATATTTTGGGGTAGCTGACCTGTATTTGCAATATCAAAACTCAACTCTGCTATATCTGCGTTTTTCAGAACATAAGCCGTGGTTGTAGCCACATTATTAATCTTAGTAACTTTGGTATTACTAATTTTTACATTATTAGTTAGATCTCCTACTGAGAATACTCTTTCGCTGGCAAAATCTGAACCAGTAAAAGCTGTATCTACAGTTTGTACACTCCAGTAATAAATGCCTGTAGGTAAAACTAAATTATTCAGCGTTTTTTCGATTCTGTTATTGTTGTTATCCAGTTGATGAATTAAAGAATCTTGTTTTAAGGATTCTAAGGTAATGGGGGCAAGGATATCATTACCACCTGGGGTAGTACCAATTCGCAAGTTATAGCTTAATCCATCCTTTGGTGTTTCTTTATCTGTGCCAACTTGCCAACTTAAATTTAGTTGATTAGATGAGATGACAGTTGTAGAAAGTTCAGTTGGTGCTGTTGGTTTGGTATTGGGACGAGAAATGGCTTGAGCAATTTGGTTTGTATATACATTTGTGCCTAAAATTACATCCAAATCACCATCGCCATCATAGTCACGAATTGCTGTTAGTTGACCAGTGACAGAATTATTGCTCAAGACTTTGACAAATTCTGTTGTTTTTTCTTGTTGTTGTGTAGTTTGATTGAATCTCAGAGAAGTTGTATTTGTAAAGAAGGCTACACTAGGAGGATTATTACCAGAAGCGGAGGAAACTACGATATCTAATTTTCCATCATTATCGTAGTCAACCCAAGCAATTTTGGAAAATGTAACTTGGTCAAGTCCAGTTAATTTGTAGTTTCTGTCGGGTTGACCTGCTTGTTTTTCTAACACAAATAAATTGATTCCATCAGCAATAAGCTGATCTAAATCCCCATCGTTATCATAGTCACCATAAGCTCTCCGTTCTAATGTGGAGTCAGTATCATACTGAAACGTTTGATCTGGATTAAAGGGATTTGTTAGTAAACTGGCTGTTGTGAGTTGAGTCCAGTTAATAAAGTTAGGGATGAAACTGTTTTCATAGGGAGGAGCAAAATTAGAGGCTTTTAAACCTGGGTCTACTGCTTGAATATTCCAGTAGTAAACTGTTCCGGTTTTCAGTCCGTTAATTGTCCATTTGCTACTTTCACCGACATTGCCAATTTGAGCTACTTGGGGACGACCTTCAATACTACTTTGAGCATTTGTGTCTTTATTTGCTAAACCAGATAAAATATCTGCTCCTCCCGCAGTTGTACCAATAATCAGGTTGTAACTAATACCTGGTTCGTTAGTTGTTCCATCTGCGGTGGGATTCCAGCTTAAAGTGATTGAACCATCTGCATTTTGCAATGGTTTATTTTTCCCTGGAGTGGAGGGAGCTACATTGGCATTTATTGTATTGTTGAGATAAACTTGGGCAAAAGGTACACCATCTCGACCAGCAGCACCAGTGACAATAATATCAAGTTTGCCATCACCATTATAATCTCCCCACTTGGCTTCCCCATGTTGCACGCTGGTCATCAAAATATTACTGACTAGGGTAAAGCTATCATTACCATTGCCTTGATAAACTTCAGTAATGGGTTGACCGTTGCGCGTTCCGGTGAGCAATACATCTAATTTGCCATCGTTGTTATAATCTGCCCATTGTAGAGAGGGATCACTGACTCCTGTAAACGGAATTCCGGGAATTTCAGTTAGTGTCCTTACATTATTGACAACACTATTTTGATAAAGTTTGGTAACTTCTTCATTTAAAGGAACTCCTGTCGTAAAGGTTGGTCCATTAACAAGTGTGCCGTTATTTTGATTGTTAGTTAGGTCTTTAACTGTTGTTCCTGTATTTTCATCAAAGTTCCAATAACCTACTAATCCGCCTTCTTGTCCTGATAATGTGCGATTCATATTCGCTTGGATATCGGACTGAGAACGAGCTACATTCCAGATGCGAATTTCGTCAATACTACCTGTGAAGAAATTGATATCGGCGTTATCAACTCCGCGACGACCTAGATATAATGCGGAAGTGTTTTGAGTAGAATTTATCGTGGTATCTGTAGTTTGTCCCTCTAAGTTACCATCAACATATAAGAACAGATTAGAGCCATTTTTGACAAAAGCAATATGATGAAATTTACCATCATTAAATGCAGTTAAAGAATCAATTTCGGCACCAATTTTACCATCGTACCGAGCAAAAATTATTTTACCTGTACTTCGTATATACTTAAAAATAAATGGATATCCACCTATCTCACCCCATTTTCCAATGATATCGTTATCCCCATTTGCTTGATAAGCCTGTGTCGGATCAGCTTTAATCCAAGTTTCTACAGTGAAATTATCATTAGTATTAAAGTTGATTTTGTCAGAGTTAGGGATGATGCCAGAATCATCGATACCATCAAAAGTAACTCCAGTTCGAGTAACTTTTGTTTCTCCAGATAATAACAAGTCTAATGCACCGTTATTATCGTAATCTCCCCAAGCTACATTACTATTAGTAACTCCAACTCCAGTGAGTTTGAGGTTATTGGCTGTATCCGCTGTAAATGTGCCAGTTCCATTACCTTGATAAAGTAAGGTTGTGGGTTGTAAAGTGGCATTTAATCCGGTGGCAATTACATCAATAAATCCATCATTATTGTAATCAACGGAATTTAAAGATCCCCCTGTTAATGGTGTAGGAAGTTGTGCAGATGTCAAAATCTCTAGTTTGCCATCGTGGTTGTAATCTGCCCAATCCACAGCAGGTAGAGAAATATTATCAAACTGATCGGGATTTTCAAACTTGCCTAAAGAAATTGATTGAACAACAGTAAATTGTTTATATTGATCGTTAATTACATCCGATGGTTTATTACCTTTGTTTAGATAGACTTTGGCAAAATATTCTCGTCCGGGGATTTGTTGACCATCAAGTAATGGTAAATTATCGTGACCAATGATGAGTAAATCTAATTTGCCATCGTTGTTATAGTCTCCCCATTTAGTTGATTGAATCCGGTCTAAACCATCGAGATCAACTACTATTTTAGGATCGGTATCGAAGGGATTAATGGGATCGTTATTATTAGTATAAATCTTGGCAATACCATTTCCATAACTATCTTGGCCTGTAATCAGCAAATCTAAATCGCCATCATTATCATAATCGCCCCAATCACTACTACCTTGCCAATTGGTAACTTGTTTGAAGTCTGGTAAAGAAATATTAACAGGTGTAAAGGCTTGAGCTAAATTATTGACGATATCTGTTCCAGATATAACAGTATTTAAGGGAACTCCTGCGGTAAAGGTTGCACCATTAATGAGTGTGGCGTTATTTTGATTGCTATTACTGGCTAGGTTTTTACCTGTTGTTCCTGTACCTTCATCAAAGTTCCAATAACCTAATAATCCTGCTTCTTGTCCTGATAATGTGCGATTCATGTTCACTTGGATATCCGACGGAGAAAGAGCTTTATTCCAAATGCGAACTTCATCAAGTTTTCCATTGAAATAACTATCTCCAGTCCAATTACTCCGCCCAATATAAGCATTATTACGAGTAATATTTAACGGGGCTAAAATATTACCTGATGCTTTTAATTGCCCATTCCAATAAATATAGCCATTTCCTTGACCATCGGCAACCGCAGCCACATGAACCCATTGATTTGTCGGAAATATATCATTCGTACTTAGAGACTGATTACTTGTTCCCTGGTAAATTCCCCAAGCCATCTGACCTGTTGTGGCTGACCAACATAATACAATATTGTCGCTATTTGCACCATTACCAAAGTCAATAATACGTTGCCATAATTGATGTTGATTGACATAAACCCATGTTTCAACGGTAACAGCACCGCCAAAAGTCATAGCACCAACATTCACATAATCATCAACTCCATCCAGATTAAGTGCTGAACGAGCAACTTTTGCGGCTATTTGTTCAACAAATCCTGTTCCCTGTTGATTGCCATTAAAGAACTTGGCAATAGATAAATCCTGAGTGCGATTAGCGACACCATCTTGATTGATGTCAATAATTAAATCATTTCCTACTTGTGCTAATCCTGTTTTACCGGGATATAAGCCACTGAGAGAAAGAGTAATTCCCTCTGGTAATTCTAATTTATCAATACCGCTTTCATCGTCAATTTTAGTACCAGCTAAAGCGGGGGCAACGGGAATACCTAACCAACCTTGACCAACTGATTGTAAATCTAAACTATAGGTAAGACCAAGTTCTGCTAACTTTGCCCAACTTTGGCTTGTTACCCAACCATTGAAGGTTAACCAGTTAATTTGGATTTTTGTGGTGGGATGAGTAATAGAATTTTGTTGTAGATTTCCACCACCTAAAGCGGTGAAAACTGCTTCTGGTGTTAGCCATTGTCTGATTGCTAATCTTACCCAAGGCTGGTTTTGTTGTTTTTTCTGGAGGTCACCTGTGCCACCTTGCAGAGTATCTGCCCCTCCACCCGCTTCTAAAATATCGTTACCAGCGCCACCTTGCAGATTATCGTTACCTGCTCCACCTCTGAGGGTGTCATTTCCATCTCCACCTTTAAGAATGTCATTACCTGCTAATCCTTCCAGAATATTGGGGTTTTCTCTTTGGCATAAGTAACCGTATCAATGCCTTCAGCACCATCAAGGATATCAGTCCCTAAACCACCATTGAGGGTATCATTTCCAGGTCCAGCGTTGAGTTTATCATTTCCTTCGCCACCATCGAGGAGGTCATTACCATCACTTCCGTAGAGTTGATCATCTCCTTGCCAACCATAAAGTTGATTATTACCGTCATCATTGCCCAAAAAGACCGTTCCATCAGTATTAGTAACTACAATATTACCTTGCAGGATGTCATTACCCATACCGCCATCAAGGTAATCTGAACCTTGTTGTCCAATCAGGATGTCATTGCCACCACCACCGGTTAATTTATCAGCACCAGAACTACCCTGAAGATTGTCAGCCGCTTCTGTTCCTATGGTGTTAATGGTAAAGTTGGTTTGGTGGGTAAAATCATTTCTCTCAGAGACAAACAGAATATTCCCCGATTCTGCTTGAGTTGTCTTTTTCAGTCCTAGGGGTAGGAACAGCTTGATAATTTCTACCCATAACTATCCATATATTACTGTTTGTCCAAGTCTTCAATTAGTTGATCAACAAATTCCCTTAACCGTTGCTGCT
>JAKOGY010000224.1 GCA_028658405.1 Dolichospermum sp. ST_sed8
TCAATGGGCTAGTCGCTGCTTGCGTTGTAAAGTTTGTTCTTTACAAGCTCAATCCCTTTAGGGTTGAGTCAGTGACACCTGAATTTAGCAGCAATTTTCAATATAATTATAAAGTTTGATGACAATTAAACCCTTGCATTAAGAGGGGTTTACAATTCGTAACAAATTCCGGGATAGCGAAGCACTACTGCAAGCTGTTCGCTGGAATGACGCGAACTCGTTTCAAAATGAGAATAGTTGTGAATTTAGCAACGCCAAAATTTAAAATTAAGTTACCTCATTTTTTTTGCAACACTATTAGGTTTTTATAAATGACTATTGCCAGCATTCCACAGATAAAACCTTTAACAGAGACAGAATTACAAAAAATCAACGCTTACTGGCGTGCAGCTAACTATCTCTCAGTCGGACAAATATACCTTCTTGACAACCCTTTACTCAAAGAACCTCTCAAACAAGAACACGTCAAACCCCGACTATTAGGACATTGGGGAACTACCCCAGGGCTAAATTTGATTTACGCCCACTTCAACCGAGTTATTAAAAAATACGACCTCAATGCAATTTATATAGCTGGTCCCGGACATGGTGGACCCGGACTTGTTGCCAACACCTACTTAGAAGGCACATATAGCGAATATTACCCCAACATCTCCCAAGATGAGGAGGGAATGCAGAAACTATTCAAACAATTCTCCTTTCCTGGTGGTATTCCCAGCCACGTTGCCCCAGAAACCCCCGGTTCTATCCATGAAGGGGGAGAATTAGGTTATGCTTTAGTACACGCCTATGGTGCTGTATTTGATAACCCTGATTTGATTGTTGCGGCGGTTGTGGGTGACGGAGAAGCGGAAACTGGACCTTTAGCTACTAGCTGGCATTCTAACAAATTTATCAACCCTGTTACTGATGGTGCAGTTTTACCAATTCTGCATTTGAATGGATACAAAATTGCTAATCCTACAGTATTAGCACGGATACCTCACGCAGAACTAGAAAGCCTATTTATTGGCTATGGCTATAAACCTTACTTTGTGGAAGGATCAGATCCGGCTGAGGTTCATCAAAAAATGGCGGCAGTATTAGATACCATTATTCCTGAAATTCAAAGTATCCAAAGAGAAGCGCGGGTACATGGTTTTAAAGAACGACCGCAATGGCCAATGATTGTTTTACGGACTCCTAAAGGTTGGACTGGACCGAAGGAAGTGGACGGGAAGAAAACAGAAGGTTATTGGCGATCGCATCAAGTCCCCTTTAGTGATATAGCTGGTAAACCGGAACATCTGCAATTGCTGGAAGATTGGCTGAAAAGTTACAAACCGGAAGAACTTTTTGACACGAATGGTCAACTGATTCCCGAACTTGCAGAACTAGCGCCCAAAGGTCAGCGTCGCATGGGAGACAACCCCCACACTAACGGGGGAATTTTGCTGCGTGATTTGAAAATGCCTGATTTTAGCGATTATGCGGTAGAAGTAGCCAAACCAGGGACGGTTAACGCCGAAGCCACCAAAGTTACAGGTAAGTTTCTCCGCGACATAATGAAACTCAACGACGAAAGCCGCAACTTCCGCGTTTTTGGACCTGACGAAACCGCCTCAAATCGTCTAGATCCTTTATTTGAGGTTACAAACCGCGCTTGGGATGCTGAAACTCTCCCTGAAGATGACCATTTATCACCCAATGGTCGAGTTATGGAAATTCTCAGTGAAACCAATTGTCAAGGATGGTTAGAAGGATATTTGCTGACAGGTCGTCATGGTTTCTTCTCCTGTTATGAAGCATTTATTCACATCATTGATTCCATGTTCAACCAACACGCTAAATGGTTAAAAACAACTCGTCATATTACTTGGAGAAGACCAATTGCATCTTTAAATTATCTTCTCACTTCTCATGTTTGGCGACAAGATCATAATGGTTTTTCGCACCAAGATCCTGGTTTTATTGATCATGTAATCAACAAAAAATCAGAAATCATTCGGGTTTATCTTCCCCCTGATGCTAACACTTTACTATCAGTAACCGACCATTGTTTAAGAAGTCGTAATTATGTCAATGTGATTGTAGCTGGTAAACAACCTGCATTACAATATTTAGACATGGATGCAGCAATTAAACATTGCACCAAAGGGTTAGGAATTTGGGAATGGGCTAGTAATGATCAAGAAGGTGAACCTGATGTAGTTATGGCTTGTGCTGGAGATGTTCCTACTTTGGAAACTTTAGCTGCTGTGGACATTTTACGACAAAATTTCCCAGATTTAAAAGTGCGAGTTGTGAATGTTGTTGATTTGATGACACTACAGCCAAAAAGTGAACATCCTCATGGTTTAAATAGCAAAGATTTTGATATAATTTTCACAACTGATAAACCCGTTATCTTTGCATTTCATGGTTATCCTTGGTTAATTCATCGTCTCACCTATCGGCATACAAATCACCAAAATATTCATGTGCGTGGTTATAAAGAAGAGGGAACAACAACCACGCCTTTTGATATGGTGGTAATGAATGATTTAGATAGATTCCACTTGGTTATGGATGTCATTGACCGTGTACCACAGTTAGGTTCTAAAGCTGCTTATGTGAAGCAAAAATTAGAAAATACGCTGATTGAACATAAGCATTATATCCAGAAACATGGTGAAGATATGCCAGAAATCCGTGATTGGACTTGGCCATATTAATTAAAGATTAAAATATCCAAACATCCCCGACTTCTTTAAGAAGTCGGGGATCTAAATCTTGCTAAACAACCAAACTGAAATTACTACTACTGAGGGTGATATCAGGATTACCTAAACGGGCAAACTCAAACACTGTGTTTGCACCTAAAAGATTTGCGTCTTGGTTATAGAACAGACTACCAGTGCCTTGACTAAAGACAATATGAGCGTTACTGGCGTTTACAAATTCATCATCAGTGACTACTGCAAAATCAGTTAAAGCCTGTCCTACAGTATTAGTAATGGCATTAAAAGTGGTTTTACTTAATACAATTTGGTCTAATCCCGCTTCAAACTCGCTAATGTAATCAATGCCTAAGCTGGTAGCAAAGACACTAGAGCTTTGAAAGAGATATTTATCATTACCAACTCCTCCCATTAAGATATCATTGCTTGCTCCTCCCCAGAGGCTATCATCACCGCTGCCACCACTGAGAATATCATTGCCTGCTCCTCCCCAAAGGCTATCATTTCCTTCTAACCCTTGCAGTTGGTCATTTCCATCACCGCCATTTAAGGTATTATTCAGTATATTACCCGTGATCCGGTCATTTCCTGTGCCACCGGTGGCGTTTTCAATGACGTTATTGGCAGAGAGAATGAGTTTCAAGTTGCTATTAACCCTCTGCAAGGTGCTTACACCTAAATTCACATTTATAGCAGTAGTTGTGCCTGTGAAGCCAAGGGTATCAATTCCACCTGTTGTGGTTTCGATAATTGTGTCAGTTCCTAATGCAGTCTTAGCAACAAAAAAGTATGTATCATTGCCATTTAAACCTGCAAGGGTATTATTAGCACTATTACCTGTGATGATGTTATTGCCTGCGTTACCTGTAGCCTTAATTGCACCTGTTCCGGTGAGGGTCAGATTTTCTACATTAGTAGGTAAGGTGGTTGTCACAGAGGCAGTGAGAGTATCGGTAATGGTGGTGCTAACAGTTGAGTTTGCACCTAATACCGCATTGGTGGGGGCAGTCAGTTGTAAGGAAAAGGTTTCATCAGCCTCATTCAGATTATTGTTGAGGATGGGGATGTTGAGACTTTGATTGGTGACACCAGGAGCAAAAGTCAGAGTTCCTGATTTACTAGTATAGTCTAATCCTGATGTAGCCGTACCATTAGCAGTAGCATATTTAACGGTAATAGATTGGGTGCTGGGATTGGAGAGAGTAACAGTATAGGTGACACTTTGAGGACTGGTATTACCTTCAACCACAGTTTGGTTAGGACTCAGGTTAATACTAGGTAAATCATCATTGGTAATTGTTCCGGTGACAGCAGTAGTTGTGCCAATGGTATAACCTGTTCCTGTAGCTAATGTTAAAGCCACGGTTTCATTATTTTCAACGGTGGTATCTGCTGTGGGGTCAATAGCTAGAGTGGCTGTAGTTGCACCTGCTGCAAAGGTAATAGTTCCTTTTGTAGCTGTATGGGATGCTGCACCTATTTGGGTGTAGTCGTTATTGAAAGTAGCTGTGCCACTAACGTTGTAGTTGACTGTTAAGGCGTTGGTTGTGACTCCTGTGCGGGTGAAGGTATAAACCAGGTTGGTGGTTCCGTCTTCAGTCACATTGCTAGGTGATACGGCTAGGGTAACGCTAGTATCATCATTGGTAATAGTTCCGCTGATAGGAGTGGTTGTGCCAATGGTGTAACCTGTTCCTGTAGCTAATGTTAAAGCCACAGTTTCATCACTTTCCACTGTGGTATCTGCTGTGGGGTTAATAGTTAGAGTCGCTGTAGTTGCACCTGCTGCAAAGTTAATAGCTCCTGTTGTATTTGTATAAGATGCTGCACCTGTTTGTATGTAATCGGTATTAAAAGTGGCTGTACCACCAACGTTATAGTTGACGTTTAAGGCGTTGGTTGTGTCTCCTGTACGGGTGAAGGTGTAAACCAGGTTGGTGGTTCCGTTTTCTAAGACGCTACTGGGTGATACGGCTAGGGTGATGGTAGGGATGATATTATTAACTGATAGCTTGGTGATAAAGGCATCACCACCATTATAAGTCTGTCCATCCATGCTATACAGTGGATAATCAAAACAGATAGCAATCTGAATGTCTGTGTTTTGATCATAATCGCTACCTCCCAACAGATTTGTCCAGGACTTAGTGCCATCTGGTAGGTATTTGGTGATAAAGGCATTATAATAACCATTATTAGTCTGTCCATCCAGGTCGCCATAAGTATAACCATTGACATAAATAGCACCGTCGCTATCTGTATTCAGGGCTGTGGCATTATCAAAACTGCTACTTCCCAACAGATTTGTCCAGGATTTAGTGCCATCTGGTAGATATTTGGTGATGAAGGCATCACCACCACCATTATTAGTCTGTCCATCCAGGTTGCCATAAGTATAACCACTGACATAGATAGCACCATCGCTGCCTGTGATCATGGCTGTAACTTGGTCATAATCACTACTTCCCAACAGATTTGTCCAGGACTTAGTGCCATCTGGTAGATATTTTGTGATAAAGGCATCACCACCACCATTATTAGTCTGTCCATCTAGGTCGCCTCCAGTAGAACCACTGATATAGATAGCGCCGTCGCTGCTTGTGGTCATGGCTGTGGCTTGGTCATAATCGCTACCTCCCAACAGATTTGTCCAGGACTTAGTGCCATCTGGTAGGTATTTGGTGATAAAGGCATCACCATTACCGTTATAAGTCTGTCCATCCATGTCGCCATAAGTATAGCCACTGACGTAGATAGCACCGTCGCTACCTGTTTTCATGGATGTGATTTGGTCATAATCGCTACCACCTCCCAACACATTTGTCCAAGCCTTAGTGCCATCTGGTAGGTATTTGGTGATAAAAGCATCATAATAACCACCGCTATAAGTCTGTCCATTCACATTCAGGTCGCCATAGCTATAACCACTGATATAGATAGCACCGTCGCTGCCTGTGGTTATGGCATTGGTAAAATCATCTCTCCTACCTCCAAACAGATATGTCCACTCTATAGTTCCACACTCCCATTGCTTGGGAATCAAGCCATCATCAATAGTGATTAAGCCATCATCAATAGTGATTAAGCCATCATCATTGGTAATAGTTCCACACTCCCATGGCTTGGGGATCAAGCCATCATCAATAGTAATCAAGCCATCATCAATAGTAATCAAGCCATCATCAATAGTAATTAAGCCATCATCAATACCGTTTAAGCCATCATCAATACCGTTCAAGCTATTATCAATAGTAATTAAGCCATCATCAATACCGTTCAAGCCATCATCAATACCGTTCAAGCAATCATCAATACCGTTCAAGCCATCATCAATGCCGTTATTAGTCTCTTCATCCAGGTTGCTATCAATATAGCTGGGATAGGTAGCACAGTCGCCGCCTGTGGTCATGCCTGCTGCAATGTTATAATCGCTACCTTCAAACAGATTTGTCCAGGACTTAGTGCCATCTGGTAGGTATTTGGTGATAAAGGCATCAGCACCACCATTATTAGTCTGTCCATCTATGTCGCCATAAGTATAACCACTGACATAGATGGCACCGTCACTGTCTGTAGTTAGGGATGTGAATTGGTCATGCTCGCTACCTCCCAACAGATTTGTCCAGGACTTAGTGCCATCTGGTAGGTATTTGGTGATAAAGGCATCCCAATTACCGTTATTAGTCTGTCCATCTAGGTTGCGATAAGTATAACCACTGACATAGATAGCACCGTCGCTGCCTGTGGTGATGGCTGTAATTTGGTCAGAATTGATACTTGGTATCATTTTCAAGCCTGTTGTCAAAGAGGGGTCAATGGATTTCATAGCTCTAATTATTGATGTGTAAATAGTGGATATTCGAGTAGTACGAATGCTGCAACTGTCAAAAGTATTGGTGTTAATACTAAACAATACTATAACTGATAGTGATAGCTTTGTCAATGTCGCCCCAGTGTCATTACGGACAGTTTAATTTGCCTTTAAAATTAAGTTATCTGATTTTTCCGCGCAATTATAGGTTTAAGTTTAAATCTTATTTAAACTTTTATCGGTAGGGGTAAAGCAAGAGCTTCATTGGTGTCAACTTAAGTTAAAAATGCCTTATCTGTTGGCTTCCACACCCGCCCAGAAATGAATTTCAGGGCTAATAGCCAAAGTTTACTAAAGTAAACTGAAGATTTGCAGAATTCTTAGTCATCTTTAGATGACTTTTGCTATTAGACTGGGAATTCATTCCCAGACGGGATATAGGTTTCACGTTAAGTTGACACCAATGAGCTTTTGCTTTACCCCTACACATCTAAGGTTTTCGTGGTTATTCAACAACAGAATATGCAGCCAGTAACACCAATATCAAATCAGTCAATAATAACTAATAAATCAAGTCAATATTATTTAGAAGAAGGAAATAAATTATTAAACATAGAAAATTATGAACAGGCTATTTTATGTTATGATAAAGCCATTGCAATTCAGCCTGACTGTTATCAATCTTGGCATTTTCGAGGTGTTTCCTTAGACGACTTAGAAAAATACGAAGAAGCGATCGCATCTTACGATAAAGCTATTGCTATTAAACCTGACCATGATGATGCTTGATATAACCGGGGTCTTTCCCTAGATGAATTAGAAAAATATGAAGAAGCGATCGCATCTTACGATAAAGCCCTTGCTATTAAACCTGACCTTTATGAGGCTTAGAATAACCGAGGTGCTGCCCTATGGTATCTACAAAGGTATGAAGAAGCACTAAAATGTTATGAACAAGCAATTAGTATTAACCCAGATTTTGAAATAGCAATCATTAATTTTAATGATTTATTAAAGAAATTGAGGCGTTCAAATTAGTAAATTATGGCTGGAAAGGACTAGCAAAAGTGAAAATTAATGACAAAGAACACTTAATTGAGAAAATAGGGAATATTGTTTATTTACATAAAAATACAAAGATGCAAAAATAATGATGCAATTTGAATTTGATACAAACAAAAGTGCAACAAATAAAACTAAACATAACATTGATTTTATTGAAGCACAAAAACTTTGGAGAGATACGCATCTAGTAGAAGTACCCGCAAACACAACTGATGAACCCAGATTTTTAATTATTGGCAAGATAGGTGATAAACATTGGTCAGCAGTCATTACCTATCGTAGTGATAAAATAAGAATTATTTCTGTTCGTCGTTCCCGTACTGAAGAGGTCAATATTTATGAAAGCTGAAGAATTTGATACTAAGTTTGACAATGGTGAAGATATTACTGAGTTTTTAGACTTATCTCAAGTACATCATCCAGGGTATACACAAAAAAGAGTTAATATTGATTTTCCTGTTTGGATGATAGAAGCTTTAGAACAGGAAGCAAAACGTTTAGGTGTGACTTCTGATTCTATTATTAAATTGTGGCTTGCTGAACGTTTGGATAAAAAAGTGATTACCAATTAGTTATTCCCTGCCAATCAAGCTGATGTTTAATTTTTGAAAAAATCTGATATAATTAGATCAAGCCTTTGCTTATAGGTTGAGATGATCATGGAAACAATCACTAAAAAAAAATATATTTATTGGCAAGACGAGGATATGTTTATTGGTTACTTAGAAGAATATCCTGATTATTGGACTCAAGGAAATTCCTTAGAAGAACTCCAAGAGAACTTATTAGACTTATATCAAGAATTTGACCATAATAATATTTAAAAATGTTGCAAAATTCTTGATTTTTCTGTTTTGAGATTAATAAATTTTCAAGTTGAGGTAATCAATATGACTCAGGAATTAATAGACCTCAGAAATAGTATTGTAGAACAACGTTACACCGATGCTTTAGCTATTGTTGATGAATTAGAGGGGATGAGTAAACAAGCGATTTTAAGGAATATTGAATCATTTTTAGTAAGATTGATAATTCATTTAATTAAAAATCAAGTGGAACAGCGATTAACTAATTCTTGGGCTGCATCAATTGAAAGTTCAATTCTAGAAATTAAGAAATTGAATTTGAAAGAAAATAAAAAATCTTACTATCTGAATATTGATGAATGGGTGGAAATATTAGAGGATTCTATAGAATCGGCAATTCGTCCTGCAAGTTTAGAAATAATGAATGGAAAACTGCAAAGACAACAAATTTCCCAAATGTTAAATAAACCACAATTAATATTAACTGCAACTGAGTTAATTAACTTGACTTATAATTATCAAATTAGAGAATTGCCAGATATTATTGATGATTATTTAGCTAATTTACCCGGTGGTGAAGATTGGAAGTTAGGGAAAAGGTAATCAAATATGACTCAGGAATTAATAGACCTCAGAAATAGTATT
>JAKOGY010000225.1 GCA_028658405.1 Dolichospermum sp. ST_sed8
TTTTCTTTGAATTGCTGATTCTGAGGGGGTTGAGGAAATATTATTGGGTAAATTAGGTAAAGAATTATCTGGTGTTACAGTTAATTCTGTGGACTGTGATCGCTGATTTACTAAAGGAGTCGTTTGATCTTGATGGGATAAAGTCATGTCAACTGGAATTGACTTAGCATTAACAATCAGGACTTGCTTATTACCTTGACTGCTATGAGGGGATGCAAAGTTGGGATTTATCGTCTGCTGTTCTACTGCTTGACTTCTCTGCTCCTGATGTTGAACATAAACAATAGGTGTTGATTCTGACTCTAAATCAATAGTGGTTGACCAACGCTGCATTTGTTGAGCAAGCAAAGGTAGTTTTTCTAATATATCAGGCGATCGCTCGATAATTCTTCTAGCCATCCGACCATTGATAACTCCCTGTTTCATCAACGGATTATTTAGCCGACGTACAAGTTTCGGATCAAGAGACTGTTGCCATTGTGGTACACGATTGAATGTCATTTTAGATAAGATATTTAATTTTTGCTTAATTTTTGCTGATAGAGATTATGGTTTTATGTAATGTATCTTGACTGGTTTTAACTATGCTTTATAAACTCCTCTATGGACTAATTCCAGCCGTTCAAATGCGACTTCTGAGCCATTACTAGCATTCAGTTGTGGACCTTCCCAAGCTACCGGATAGGCTTTTTTAAAGTTCCATCCTATTAGTTTATCCTGCTTACTGTCTCGCACCATAATCGTACCGTTCAAGAGACGAATTTTACCTCTAGTAGCATCTTCATACCACTTCCATAAATCATCTCTTTCTCCTAGTCCCCGCTTGAAAACCAAATTAGGATAGTTCATATATTTAGGGAATTTATGAACGTGGTGATGAACTCCACCCTCCACATAACTCTCCAGTTCTATGTTGCTGCTTAATCCTGTCACTTCTGAAAAGCCACCCACTGTCAGTCCTTCAATTTCCACCATAAAATTGAAAGCCATATAGGGATCTTGGGATTTCTTTTGAGAATTACCCCCACCTTTTTTTTGCGATTTTGCCATGAAAGTCTCCTCTTGAGAAAAGTTTTAATCTCAAATCCTTAATTGCCTGACTGCTGATTAATCTGCTGATTAATGTGGGCAACTTGAGTTACCCACTGTTGCCGTTCCCAGTGTTCCATGTTCATCACTTGATCATAAGACCAGTGAAAGTGATAGGAAAGATAAGCTACCTCCTCCAGTAGGCGTTCTGGGGGGTAGCAGACTACTCCCCCAAGGGGGAGGTTTCTACTTCAAAATCTCCTCCACAATGGGGACAGGCAACCTGAAAGCGGGTGTTACCATGGTGATTAATTCGTTGGTAAAAATCTTGCAGGTAAACCAAGTCCCCAGAAAATAATTCCTCAATAATTTTGGTATTGAGTTGGTCTAAAGTTCCTAGCTTAGTAATCACCCGTGCGAGCAGAATAATCACCAAATAACCCGGATTTCTCTGTACCCTGGGGTCGCGCAGAGGAGCTATTTCATCATAGGCTGTTGATAGTCGCATCACTCCTTCTCGATGAAGGATTCCTTCTGCATCTATATAACCGTGAGGCAGGGTAAACAGAAATTCAGTTTGGTGCATTTTCCCTCGTATTAATCAACGCTGATTCCTTCGTGAACTAATTCTAGTGATTCAATCGCTACCTCGCCAGCGGTAGCATTAAAATCTGGACCACTCCAGGTGGTAGGCCAACATTTTTCCAAGTTCCAACGCAGTTTTTCTTCACCTTTATCATCGGCCAGAATAATCGAAACGTTTTTCCGATTGTCTTCCATTGGTTCACCATCTGTGATTTGCTTGTGCCATTTCCAAAGTTCATCATTGTCAGTGATTCCTCGTTTCAGGCTGATATTACTGAAACTATTTAACCCACCAAGTTGTCTTTGAGCAAGAATTTTGTCTGTTCCTTCTCTATAGGTCGTGGCTGCCCTGGTAGCCGTCAAACCACTACATTCTCTAAAGCCTGCATGAACGATTCCGTCCCACTCTACCCAGAAATTATAACCATTAAATGGATCGTGAGTATCTTTAATAGCTGGCATGGTAAGTTCTCCTGAAGTAAATTACTAAGATTCAACAAATCTAACACCGCTACTGCCGTGAACTAGGGAAATAACAATAAATTCACTAGGAGTAGTGGGTGCTAAACCAATTTCCGTGACTATTTGTCCGGTATTGCGGATAGCTGGGGGGTTGGTTTCCTCGTCACACTTGACATAGAAAGCCTCTTCGGAACTATCCCCATGGATAGCTCCCTGTTCCCATAGGGATTCACAGTAAACTGTTAATTCCCGCTCTATACGACCCCACAAATCTCTGTTGTTGGGTTCAAACAGAGCATCAGCTAAATTCCGTTCTGCCCACCGCAGGACAGTGATTTTTAAGCGGCGAATGTTGATATATTGCCATTCTGGATTTTGGCTTAAGGTGCGTGACCCCCAAATCCGCATTCCCCGACTTCTAAAACTGCGAATGCAGTTAACTCCTGATCCAGTTTGAGGATTTAAGATTTCCGCATCTGTATCAGTAAACAAAAAACTTAAATCCAGCACCCCTTCTAATAGGTAGTTAGCCGGAGCGCGATAAACTCCGACTTGCCGATCATTACGGGCATAAATTCCCGCAATATGACCACAAGGGGGAATGTTCATGGGGGCGTTTTCTATTTTCAGCCAGGGAGTATAGAGCGCACCGTTATCGCCGATTAATCGTTGTTGTTGTATTTTCAGAGCTTCTATGTCTTCAATTTTGGTAATACTGAAGCCATCAAGAATGGCAAAGCGATCGCCCATTCTCTCACAATGCTCTAGGACTGCTTTTTGCATTTCCATAGCCACTTCTGCCTCAGAGTTTTGCATAATATCAGGCGCGCAGACTAAATCAATGACATCTAGTCCTTCTATTGCCCGCAATCCGGTTTGCAATTCTGAGAGAGTGTTATTTAGCAAAGGAACGACATAACACAGACGACCGCCATTGGTAAAGAAACCCCTTACCGCATGAGCTAAATAACCATCTAGTGTTTCTATTTCTGCCAATCCATTTTGCAATGCTGAGAGAATATGATCTAGCAAAGGTAAGACGGAAGACAGACGACTGCCATTGGCAAATAAAACCCGCACCAAATGCAGTAAATAACTATGAAGTAATGGCTGCCCAAAATACTGCCCAAACTGAGTCCAGAGTGTGAGCATTGTCGGCACGGGAAGACCGTTTTCCTGAGCATTGTTAACCGGAGCGACTCCCAAGAACACCGGAACACCCGTTAGTAAATCTTTACCCGGTAAGATGGGAATATTCTCTAAATATACACCAGGTGCTGTTAAATTTAGGTGTGTAGATGTCTGCATAGGTTAATCAATTTTGGATATAGGTCATTTCAGTGCGGTCAGGAGCCTATTTTTTCTTTTCGTCTACGATTTGGCTAAGGCGGAAGATGACAAATTCTGCTGGTTCTATTACCGCCACCCCGATTTCCGTCACCACTTGACCAAGTTTACGAACATCCATCGGATTGGTTTCTGCATCGCACTTGACAAAGAATGCTTCTTGGGGACTTGTGCCAAATAATGCCCCTTTGCGCCATTCATTGGTGAGGAAGGCAGTAATATTGCGGCGAATTTTTGCCCAAAGTTCTGGGTTATTGGGTTCAAAGACTACCCATTGAGTTCCTTCATCAATTGACTCCCGCAGGTAGTTAAATTGACGACGAATATTAATATATTTGAAGTCTGGATTGTCTTTCCCCGCGCCTAAAGTCCGCGCTCCCCAAATGCGGATATTACCATTGAGATTGCGGATACAGTTAATCCCTATCTCGTTCAGAGGACCCTGTTTGATTTTGCTGATATCTTGCTTTAAGCCTACTGCTCCCGAAATTGGCTCATTAGCAGGAGCTTTATGCACACCTCTTTTATCGTCTACGCGAGCGTAAACACCAGCAATATGACCACTAGGAGGAACAAATTTCAATTCGTTGCTGGCGGGATCGAAAACTTGAATCCAGGGGTAGTATACTGCCGCATAGTCTGAGTTTCCTAGCAGTTCATCACTACCTGGTTTTAGTTGATCCGAGTCAATGGCGATATCTTCTATTGTATCCAAAATCGCAAAGCGATCGCCTAACAATCGGCAGTGATCATTAATTTCACCCAGGGCTACCTTACTGGTAACACCCGGAGCCGCGACGATGGCAATTTCATCAATGGCTTCAAACTTTCCTAAAGCCCTATCCTGACTAATTTCTGATTCTGCTGTCACCCATATTACAAAACACCTGGTGCCGCCATTTCTGAAGAAGCCATAAACAGCATGAGCGAGGATATTTTGACCGGGATTATCTGAGAAATCTCCGAAGAATTTCTTAAATTCAGTGAAATTTGTACAGAGTTTGACTTCACCAGACTTAACTGAAGTTGAAAGTTCTACCTCTTCTGTGGCTTTTTTTTGGTCTTTCGACACAACTGAATATAGGTCTTCACCAGAAATAAGCTGACCTTTCTTCGCCAAGGTTGAAGAAACTGTAGCATCTTCAGCACCTTCAGCACTTTTCGCACTTTTCGCTACTTTCAAACTGACGACACCAATGAATCCAGCCGTACTAGTTCCTACACCAGCAATAGGTGCTAACCCTGAAGAAATTTCATCAACATAAACGCCAGGAGCTAAATTGGCGAAATTGGTGGGCATAATATTTTTCCCTTTTTTTTTGTGATAATTCGGATAAACAAAATTGACAGTTGCGAGTTGATACCTATTGCAAAAAAAAGCTATCAGTTGGAAGTCAACTGGAAATCTAAGGATTTCACCTCCCCAGGCTGTAAACTGATTTCTTTTTGCGTTCCAGGATATCCTTTAGCTGAAACTATTACTGTTATGGGAGTATTTTTGGCTTCTATCCCAACGATTTGATAATTCCATTCTCCTTGTTGTTGTTTAGTAATTTCAATTGAGCTAAAAGTGTATTCTCCACTCCCTAAAATCTGGACTCTAGCCATGCCAACTGCTTCTGTATCATCCGCATTCGTGATTTTGCCTCTAAGGGTGGTTGGTTGCAGTTCTAATTCTACCTTCCTGATATTATCAAATAGATCAACATTTTGATCTTGGTTAATAATATTATTTTGATTTTTTCGCCTAATCTCAACTTGACATTGACTCTTGGCATAGCGCATTTTAGCACCAGACAAAGATGCTTCTAGGCGATATAATCCGGCTGGCAAATCCCTAAAATAGAACCAACCATCAGGGGCTGTTTTAGTCCTTCCTAAGTGAGAATTTTTGGTCTTTGGGTCGAGGGGAAAATAGTCAATAATTTCCTGAAATCCTAGAAATTTATGTTTACCACTAAGGTGGGGATTTTCCAGAAATACCTGAAATAATTCTAGCTTATTAGTAGCTTTTAAGCTAGAATTTCTCAGATTTGTTTGTAATTCTTGAAGTTCTTGAGGTAAGGCTAAGTTGGGAGGATTGAGATCGGGATTAAAAGAGTGCCACTGAATTAATGAACTTGGTAATCCAAATAATTTAAGTTGGAAGATTACAAAATTAATAAATTCATCAGGAGCATCAATAATCTTGACCATAGCACCTGCAATTCCCTCTCCTGTGATAGCATCTCTAACTTGTCCGGCTATGGCTACTTGATGATAAAATCGTTGTCGCTTTAGCATTTTTTTCAATAGTTATCGCAGAACAATTCAGGCATGAGGAATTAAGGCTAATAGCTCTGGAAATTGAGCAAAATGGTCAACTTTAAAGTTGGAATTTATTCCCAAAATTACCCCCCTTGTGTGTACACTGTAGCCTTAGCAAGGGGGAAGATTGGAAAATTCCGTTCCCTGCTTTTCGCAAAGAGAGGGGTTCGTTTTTCCCACACCTTATATAAATTCAATTCGTTTATCAAGTACCAAAGGAAATTCTTCTGTTTCTTCATCAACTGGAACAGCAATTGTCACCGTATAATTGAGTGCTGCTTTAGGTTTTCCCCCAATTGCTTGCCAAAATTCCCCTAAACTTTGTAAGTAGCTAGAACGCAAACCAACTGCTACTGGTAGAGGTTCTTGTCCTTGCAAACTGCCTTGGAGAATTGCTGCTGGTAATGTCCGATAGCGGAGTAATAATTTCATTACTTCCCCTAAGATGTGATGTTCTTGTTGGGGATCATCGGCATTAGCCCAAACGGTAATCAAATAGGAACAATCTATCCTAGCTGGAGGACGTTTTTTGATTGCTGTACCGTTTTGACGACGTTGCACCGACCATTCACTACTCCGTAATTCCAGATTTTCTCGCACATCATAGAGGAAAAGATTAATCGCCGGTTTCTGTTTGATAGACCCTTCTAATGGCATATCAAAGCTAATGGCAACATTTGTTTCCGTTGACCTTTGCAACTCTGGTAATTCATGAGTTAGTAATTGTTTTAGGGTGCTATCTAAGTCGTCCAACATGATTGAATTCCTATGGAAAAAGACAGATATATGATGATCAAGAAGTTAAGTTTCAGAAATAACTTCTATGGTGCTTGGGGAGAGTTGGTCTACTTGGTGATTGTTTTGACTATTATCAACAACCAACTCTTCTTCTAAGACCTGAATTGCTCCACTAATGCGAAGTAATGTTTCCCGGAGATTGGCCTTTTGGGACTCCAAGTTAGCTAGTGCTTTTTGTCCTGCTTCGTATTCTGTGGTTAGAGCTTGCAGGCGTTTTTCCAGTTGTTCCCTCATTGCCATCTTACTTGCTGTTTAAAAGTCTTGAGTGTCATCAGAAACTATAGGGAACCTCCAGATCGTGTGTACCCATTTCCCGGAAATAAAGGCCTATGTCTTGTTTACTCATATCAATTTTTACCTTGAGATAGGGGATAACATCAGGTCTGGGTTTGGGAATCAAATCAGCCGGAATGTAAGCAGCAATATAGCGGTTAAAGCTTTTGCTATTCCAATGGCGGGCGAAGGGGTTATCATAGCTTGCTAGAAACCTTTCAACGGGCTGACCATTGACCGTAATACCAGTGTGCATACAACCATTCCAGTCGTTGTTATGCTCCACCATGTAGAGTAACTTGTCACGTCCAGACCATACGACTGGAACCATCAATTCTAGATTGGTTTTTTCAAGAATCCTTGTGTAGCTATCGCCATTCCAAGAATCAGATCCTTTATCCCAAATTGTTTCATCACCCCCGTTGACTTTCCAGTGATATCCGACTGCTGATTGAGTAGCGTGAGACCAAGGGTTTTTGCTGAATGCCACCCCAGATAACCATAACTCACCAGCTTGCTTGGAAATTACGGTAACTTTCCCGGATCTACCTACTGGAATAGGTAGCCATTGGTGTTTATTGCTATGGCCATCAGTGAGAGAACCATCGGGACAGTAGCAATTGGCGGATCTCTTTCCACCTGACCAGCGCCCTAAGTCTTCCTTATATCCATCTCGGAACTGTGCTTTGACGACTTTATGAAGATCACCCGCTAGTCTGATCCAGAGAGTATCGTATCCTTCGGGAACGGTGACAACTGCCCCAGCATCATCCTCTTCCGCACCTCCATAGCAGATCATCCGACGGTCGTTCCATAGGTTGCTACTTGTATGCCTTGTTTCAGCATCCCCAGGTGCATTTTTTAATACACCATATTTGGTAATTACTTTGGCATCTCTGGCATCAAAAATATCTTGATAAACGATCGCATCATTAGGATACATCCGGTGTCGCATAGGATTTGTAGACTCAAAATGCCAGGCGCGGATCACACCTTCTACATCCAATTTTCTAGCGGGAGTAGTTGTACCAATGCCGACATTACCCGTATCTCTTTCGATAGTGAGCCGTGGGGTGGCAACTCCTGCCCGATAGGATATCAACTTGATTAGAGAAGAGTTATCAGCCGCTTCACCCCCATCCGTTGACCACCCATATAGCCCATCTGCCTTACTAGTGAGGGAAATCGCTGATTTTTCCTCTGTAGGGACATTTAAGGCTGCTAGTCTCTCCCTAATTCGCTTTTCTATATGCTCTTTAACGGCTTTTTCTGAGGGAATGACTGTGGTTCTGTCACTTTCCGTGGCGATAATTTCAGATACACCAATAATTTCTGAGCCGCCCAATTCCAATTTACCGGATACAGTTAAGTTGCCTTGAATGGTTAAAGATTTACCGTCACTTCTAAGGTTAATCTCCTCACCTTGTCCACTGGGCAACCGCGCTCCCGAATATTGACGGACACTGTTATCTACTTTTACTTGTCCGTTTTCTAGGGTGAGCCTAGCTAAAGTAATCGTTTTAGCATCTTTCGTCTCAATCGCTTCCAATGCAAGGATGGGTTCTTCTGCAAAGCGGGTGAAACTATCGGGAATTTCCGGTTGCTGTAATACTTTTGCTTCTTGATGATATCTCAGACACACCCAGCATGGTGAGTTAATTTTGAGATTGCTTTTTTCTGACCCTAGGATAATCAGATTACCTTCACCATCAATGGCTGTCCCAGATTTGATAGTAATCGTAGCTTCACCTGCCATTGCTTCTACTTCTAGCCCTTCGACAATTCCGGCTAAATGCAGTTTGCTATTGACATAACGCTGGCGATCGCTTAGATATTTATGTGCTAACTCGAAGTCCTCATCCAGGAGATACTGTCCTGGAAAATAGTTAGGACGTTGTAAGGAAAAATTACTCCAGTCTTGTTGCTGTACCATGGGAATTTTATTGCAAATTTCTAGATCATACCTCACTTGAATGTTGGAACCCACATTCAGCAGGTAATTTAAGACAAAAAATAATATTGGTGGGAAGATGCACCAAAGAACTGCAAAATCAGTTTTTGTCTATCTGTGAGTTTAATGGAAGATTTAATCCCATTGATAAAGACTAGTTGACACTCTCAGGGAAGACAGCCACTGAGATTCTACTGACAGAATTAGATTAAGGGTTTAGCCTAATCTAATCTCGCTGCGACCGTCAAACGCCGCCT
>JAKOGY010000226.1 GCA_028658405.1 Dolichospermum sp. ST_sed8
GTCCAAGTCTTCAATTAGTTGATCAACAAATTCCCTTAACCGTTGCTGCTGTGTTAGGGACGGTTATACGGAAGAATTCTATCCGACTTTGAATTGAGTAAGCGGATATTATCGTAATGAGTCTGCAAAAAACTAAAATTGATTGTGTATAAGATCATCAGAGGTAAATAGTGCGATCGCAATTCCTCGTAGGTTGGGTTGAGGAACGAAACCCAACATCAACAATACTTATTTAAGTTTGTATTCAAATAGTATTCGTAATTTAGATTTAGATTTGGTTTTGAAAATTTACTTTTAGCTCGGTTTTCCAGTTATTCTCAATAATTAAGATTTATTGAGAATATAGTCTCTCTAGCTAAAAGCCTCTAAACCTTTTGAAGACTCATTTATAGCTGATTTTCTTACACCGAAATCAGGTGGGCGCAGCGCCCCTACTTGTTTTGGATTGCTCGTAAAGTTGCTAAATTCAAGTTGGTGATTTTTTGGTAAGCTTGATCTATACAGGGTTTACCTCTGAGGTAGCCTGTATTAGCACCAGGGCATAAATAAGTTAAAGTTTGTGTTGTGAAGCGATCGCTTAATAACTTAACGCTTTTAAGTTGTCGTGGCCAATGAAAAGTTTTAGAAGTGCGTAGTGGCACAGGTTCGCCATGCTGGTCAGGAAGTAAATGCCGTCCCGAAAATAACACGCCGTCAAATTCACGATAGTATAGACAAGAAGAGCCTGGAGAATGGCCTGGTGTCCAAATAATTTGTGTTGTGTCATTGAGAGTGAACTCGTCAGTAAAAGTGGTAACGGTTAAACCAGGCAATAAATAAGCTTCTTGTTCTTGAATCAGGATTTCGCAATTTAAGATTTGCTGATATTCTGCGGCTTTACCAATAGCACCACGATGACTGATAAAAAACCACCTAACTCCCCCATGCAAGGACAAAAAATCCTGGTTTATTTGTTCTAAAGCTGGGCAGTCTATCAGGATATTCCCTTCATTTGTAACAATGAAGTAAGATGTTGCTCCTAAAGTGTCCCGATTAGGTGGAAAGGCAAAAATGCTGTTAGGTGTCAAAGTCAGAGAATCTCCCTCTGTTGACGGACTTTTTGCCAATATAGAACGCGGTGGTTTAGTCTGATGACTCGACTGTTGAGTTAAAGAGGACATAAATAAAAAACTAAAACTGAGGAGTGGTGATCAATCAGGTTACAGTGTATTTACTATTACTGTGAACTGTGATTGAAAAATTAAGGCGTACAGTCTTGTTTGTTATCAAAATCTGTAACAGAAAATACAGGCAAGGCAATCTATTAAATATAGTGAAAATAATATGGCATTTTGGTTTCTCCTCCTTTTGGGGTCATTGACTTATTTAATGATGCAATACAGTGTTGCACGGGCTACAAGAACCCCTGTATGGTTATTGTGGTCGGTTTTAATGACACCTGCATTTATATTAACTGGTTGGACGCTGGTATATGGTATCAAACAAACACCCCCTTCAGCGTTAATTATTTGGGTGTCAGCGGGTTGTTTAATATTATATTGGTTATTGTTTAATAGGGGACGGCAATTACCCGTAGATCCACAAAATCAATTAACAGAAAATCAAGAACAATCAAATAATAATTCTACAGTAGAAACGGCATCAGTCCGCCCCATTGACTCAGCAGAAGAAACCCAACTGCGAAATTGTTTTCCCTGGTCTGTATATTATGTTCAAAACATTGAATATCGTCCCCAAGCGGTAATTTGTCGGGGACATTTACGAACTATGGCTACTGCTGCTTATGAGCAAATCAAAGCTAATATTGAAGAACAATTTGGCGATCGCTTTTTAGTCATATTTCAAGAAGGAATGAATAGTAAACCCTTCTTTGTTTTAGTTCCCAATCCACAAGCAGTTAGACAACATAATCAAAGGGATGCCGAAAATATTACTCAACCTGGTTTAGCACTGATATTGTTAGTGGCAACTTTATTCAGCACTACCTTTGTTGGGTTAAAAATCGCGGGTTTTAACATCACACAATTAGAATCAGATTTCACATTATTTTTTCAGGGTTTACCTTATGCTTTAGGATTAATGACCATATTAGGGACTCATGAACTAGGTCATTATTTAACAGCAAGATTCTATAAAATTCGCGCCACATTACCTTATTTTATTCCTATACCTTTTTTCTTAGGAACATTTGGTGCTTTTATTAAAATGCAGAGTCCCATACCTCACCGCAAAGCCTTATTTGATGTGAGTATTGCAGGACCACTGGCAGGATTTATTGCTACTATACCTTTATTAATATGGGGTTTAGCCCATTCGGAAATAGTAGCTTTACCGGAAAAAACCGGAATGTTAAATCCCAATGCCCTTAATCCTAAATATTCGGTTTTATTAGCTTTACTGGCAAAATTAGCTTTAGGAAGTGAATTAACTGCAAAATCTGCCATTGATTTACATCCAATTGCAGTTGCAGGTTTCTTAGGATTAATTGTCACAGCTTTGAATTTAATGCCCGTGGGACAACTAGATGGGGGTCACATTGTTCATGCTATGTTTGGACAACGTACCGCTGTAATCATTGGTCAAATTGCCAGATTATTATTACTAATGCTTTCATTTATCAGAGAAGAATTTTTATTGTGGGCCATTATTTTATTATTTGTGCCGTTAGTTGATGAACCTGCTTTAAACGATGTCACAGAATTAGATAATAAACGGGATTTTCTGGGATTAATATCAATGGCTTTGTTATTGTTGATTGTTTTACCATTACCCCAATTTTTAGCGCATTTACTGCATATCTAAAAACAAGATAGTTCAATTCCTAGGAGATTAATCAAAATGACACAGGAGTTAATTGACCTGAGAAAGAGTATTGTAGAAAAGCGTTATCTAGATGCTCTAGCTATTGTAGATGAGTTAGAGGGCATGAGTAAAAAAGCAATTTTACGGCAAATTAAATCTTTTTTAAAAGTGTTACTAATACATTTAATTAAGAATCAAATTGAGAAACGGTTAACAAACTCCTGGGCTGCATCTATTAGAAATGCCGTTTTAGAAATTCAAGATATAAACTTAAAAGAAAATAAGAAATCATATTACATTAATCAAGATCAATGGTATGATTACATTGAAAATGAAATTGATATAGCCCTTCGTGATGCCAGTGTAGAAGTTTTCAATGGTGTTTATAGCCCTTTTCAAATTGCAGAAATGGTAAATAAACAACAGATAATGAATCAAACTCAGATTTTATTAAAATTGACTTATAGTTATGCAGTTAAAGAACTAACACCATTAATTGATAATTATTTAATTCAATTACCAGGTGGTGAAGATTGGAGATTAGGAAGAAGATAATTTTTCAAACCAATTCACTCATACTATCCGCGTTTAATTATTAGTAAATATGTCCATAGGTGGGCATTGCCCACCCTACTATTAATTAGCGGCTTCCGTAGCTTTTTTAGAAGCATCTGTGCTACCCATCCGAATTTCGGAGGTAAAGGAAGCCATACTAAAGCCACCAAACCGTTTAAGAACACTTACCCGCATCCGCAAATTAGGACTGGCAAACCATAGTCTTTCTTCAGACCACATGGTTTCGTACTCAGTAATCAGAGTTAAAGCCCCATCATTACCGATTTTATAGCTACCAGCAACGGGGGCTTTTTCGGCATAACCCATTTCCCTCAATAATTTACCTTCATCTGGGTTATCTGTATTGGGTACTGTGGCTAAAACAGTAGACCCTTCATGTTTTTCCTCGTCCCATTCCATTGTGCCATTCCAGGTAACTCGCGCCCCACAAGAAGCTGTATTAGGCTCAATTTCGTACTGTTGACACAATTTAATGACTTCTGGATGATCAGCCGCTAACATCTCAATCACGATGTCTGATTTGCCGTCTTCTGATTGCTTAAACGCCAAATGGTGACTGGTACGATGGGAAAACCATTTACCAGCACTTAATTCAAAAAATTCCTCAATATTCATAAACGAAGTTATCCTGCATGACAATTTTAACAATCTCTTTTATTATTAAAAACTAGGAAGCGACTTTATATTCAACTGAGGTTGTTGCTTTCTTCCAGTCTTTGCAGAGAAATGCTGGCAGATTGAGCAACGTTCTGATGACTATCTTTTTCTAAATATTTTAAAGCCGAGATACTTTTAGGAGTCGGTAAATTGCCTAAGGCCTCAGCTAGACGTTGCCGCACCAACCAATCCTCTGATTGAGCAAAACGCAGAATATGTGGTACAGAATCTAGATCCCGAATTTCTCCCAAGGCAGAAATAGCAGCTTGTTGGATAACTATTTCTTGACTATCTAAGGCCTTGATCAGAATATCATGGGCGCGAGGGTCTTTAATATTACCTAAAGATACAGCAGCACTAAACCTGACTAACCAGTCTGTATCTTCATAAAATGCCCGTGATAACACTTCTACGGCTCTATTATCCTCAAGATATCCCAACGCCCCAGCAGCGTCAGCACGGATACCATAATCTGGATCTGTTTCTAAAATTTTCACCAGAATAGGATAGCAGTCTGGTGTTTTTTTGATTCCTAAAGCAAATATAGCCATTGAGCGCAGTTGCAGGGATTCATCATCTAAAACCTTTTTAATTAAAGGAACTGCATCAGCAGCAGGTATATGACGTAAACTAGCAAGAGCTATCATGCGATCGCGCAAATTGGGACTTTCTAACTGAGCCGCAATTACTTCTAAACTTGGAGCAGCCATTTATTTGACAGCACTTTCTTAATTTATCTTTACTTTAACGTAATTATTGAGTCTGAACTGTGGTTTTTGTGATTTTTGTGATTTTGATGATTTTAGCGCCCACAAATCAGTTAATCATCTAAATCCCATAAATCAAACAAATCATAGTTTATTTATTTGACAGCACTTTTTTAATTTATCTTTACTTTAACCTAATTATCGAGTCTGAACTATGATTCTTGTGATTTTTGTGATTTTGATGATTTTAGCGGCCACAAATCAGTTAATCATCTAAATCCCATAAATCAAATAAATCATAGTTCAGACAATCAAATACCAAAAACCTACAAACTAGGAGGCAAAATCAATACATCAATTTGATGGATAACTCCGTTACTACCCTGAATATCTGCCTTAGTCACCTTTGCATCATTGACTTGAACACCGTTACTATCAACTTTGACAGTAATAGGATCTCCTTGTAGGCTTTTTACTTCCCCAGATTTTAAATCACTTGAGAGTACCTTACCAGGGACGACATGATATGTTAAAACTTTCACCAATACTTCTTTATTTCCTGGCTTTAACAACTCTTGTAATGCGTCTTGTGGTAGTTTTTTGAACGCTTCATCTGTGGGGGCAAAAATAGTAAAAGGACCAGTCCCTTGTAAAGTTTTTGTAAGTCCCGCTGCATCTAAGGCTTTGAGAAGGGTCTTAAAAGATCCATTAGCTTGAGCCAACTCTACTAAGTTTTTGGTTTCTTTTGTTTCAGTTATGGGTGCTTTTGGGGGGGGTTGAATAGTGGGAACTTCCATTTCTGACTCCGTGGGTTTGGTTACAGGTGGAGTTTCACTAGGTTTTTTGCTACGATTGTAGAGCGGTTCGTTGAAAATACTTGGCTTGGGATTGCGGACTTCTTTTGCTGGAGATGGGATAGTAATTAAAAGACTGATACTAATTAATCCCATGATTCCCGTGATTTTGGTCACTAATTTGCTGTAATTAGCCTTCATAAATTTTGTTTGTACTGATTGCATACAAGTTATATCAATATTTATAATATTTTGCCAATTAAAAAAATTTCTTTACTTAGGAATGTGAATTAAATAAAGTGCAAAAGTAGGGTGTGTTAGCGACAGGGTAACGCACCATTCCACGTTAAATCAGAATTGCAGGTTATTAAATTTGTGTTCCTTAGTGAACAAGAGCTTTATCAAAAATTAGGTAACACTATCGAAGAATTTAGGAAAATTCTCAACTTGATTGGCAGCAACTCAACCCAAAAAATGATAAATTAATAGGGAAAATGCTAAGAATTAAAGATAGAATTATAAAGTTGACAACAAACGAGTTGCAAAATATACAATATGCTAGAACTATATCAGTGGGAACTATCTCAATTTTCCGAAAAAGTCCGGCTCATTCTTGATTATAAAGGGCTAGAGTATCGCAAAATTGAAGTTGCACCAGGAATTGGACAGTTAGAATTATTTCGGATGACTGGACAGAAACAAGTACCAGTGCTAAAAGATGGCAATAGATATATTGCTGATTCTACAGAAATCGCTAAGTATTTAGATTCAGAATATCCAGATCGACCACTGATACCAAAAGATCCCAAAAAACGCGCTTTGACTTTATTATTAGAAGATTGGGCCGATGACTCAATGGGTGTTAAAGGTAGAAAAGCTCTATTTGCAGCTATTAGTCAAGATCAGAGTTTTCGTAAGTCGTTGTTACCAGTTTCAACTCCAGATATTCTCAGAAGTTTTGTAGAAGGTGTTCCTGGTGATTTTCTGTCTGCGCTGGGTTTTGGTGTAGGTTTTACGACCGACGTGGTAAATGCGGCTATTACCAGCTTAAAACAAGATTTAGATATTATTACTCAATTGTTGGTAGGTAGTCCTTATTTAACAGGTGATGAACCTACTTTAGCTGATCTGACAGTAGCTAGTTTGTCAATACTTTTGAAGTTCCCTGATGGCGCTTACTTAGATTTACCAGTATCTCTCAGAGGAAAGGGGTTATCTAGCATAACTAATAATCCTGAGTATGAAGCATTTTTTGCCTGGCGCGATCGCATTTACTCACAATTTAGAAAACCATTACCAGGAATCACACCACCAACAGGAAATGCACCCACAAGCATTCAAATTGATTAAGTTAGTAGGGGCGCAGGGCCTGCGCCCAGTCATTACACAAGTCCTGCGCCCAGTCATTACACAAGTCCTGCGCCCAGTCATTACACAACTGACAACGAACAACTGAAAAAATTAATATGAATTTGGGACAACCATTAGGTTCAGTTATTCAAGGTTCTCTGACTGGAGGTTTGGAAGTCAGATTACACCCAGACATTTCTGTCGAAGATATGCGGGTGGGTAAATTTCTCGTGGTACAGGGAATGCGATCGCGTTTTTTCTGTATGCTAACAGATGTATCCTTAGGAATGGCAAATGACCGCATTACAGCTAGTCCTCCCAATTGGGAAGATACTTTTTTGCGCGAAGTCTTAGCAGGTAGCGGTACTTATGGGATGATCAATCTAGCGCCCATGTTGATGTTTACCCCGGAATCTCAAGAATCTGGTTTTTCCCGCAATGGTAAATCCCCTAATTCCTTTATACCATCATCTACTGGTTTAGCCTCCTTTCAACCCCAAACCAGTACGACGATGGAATTATTACCTGTTAAAACCATTCCTAGCCACTTCAGCCAAGTTTATGAAGCCAGAGAAGAGGATTTCCGCAAAGTGTTTGGTTGGGAAGATGATCCTCAACGTAACAACTTTTCTATCGGTAAACCCTTAGATATGGATGTGCCGATTTGTATTGATTTAAACCGTTTTGTCGAACGAAGTAACGGGATTTTTGGTAAATCTGGGACTGGTAAATCTTTCCTCACGCGCTTAATTTTAGCTGGTGTCATTCGCAAAAACGCTGCTGTCAACTTGATTTTTGATATGCACTCGGAATATGGTTGGGAAGCAGTCGCAGAAGGAAAAAACGTCAACACTGTTAAAGGCTTGAAACAGTTATTTCCCGGACAAGTAGAAGTTTACACACTTGATCCAGATTCAACTAAACGGCGAGGAGTTAGGGACGCGCAAGAACTCTATCTTAGTTATGAACAAATTGAAGTTGAAGATATTAAATTATGTAATCGTGATTTAGGACTTTCAGAAGCGGCTTTAGATAATGCCAATATTCTATTTAGTGAATTAGGTAAATCTTGGATTATTAAGTTACTAAATATGAGTAACGAAGATATTGAGATGTTTTGTGACGAAAAGCGGGGACACAAAGGCTCAATCATGGCGTTACAGCGTAAACTATTACGTTTAGATAATTTAAAATATATGCGTAGCACTTGTCCGCAAAATTATATTAAAAATATTGTCCAATGTCTGGAAGCTGGAAAAAACGTAGTTATCGAATTTGGTTCCCAGTCAAATATGCTTTCATATATGTTGGTGACAAATATGATCACTAGACGGATACATGAGCATTATGTCAAAAAAGCTGATAAATTTCTCCAAAGCAAAAATCCTTTAGATCGTCCTACACCATTAATGATTACAATAGAGGAAGCACATCGTTTTCTTGACCCAGGAGTAGTCCAAAGTACAATTTTTGGAACCATTGCTAGAGAACTGCGGAAATACTTTGTCACACTTTTGGTAGTTGATCAACGACCGTCAGGGATAGATAATGAGGTTATGTCCCAGATTGGTACTCGTATTACGGCTTTGCTGAATGACGAGAAAGATATTGATGCTATTTTTACTGGTGTATCTGGTGCGGGTGGTTTACGCTCAGTCTTAGCTAAGTTAGACTCTAAGCAACAGGCTCTAATTTTAGGTCATGCTGTTCCTATGCCGGTGGTTGTGCGTACCCGTCCCTATGATTCCACCTTTTACGCCGAAATTGGTGCTATAGCTTGGGAAGAAAAGTCAGATGAGGAAGTATTCACTGCTGCTGAACTAGCAAAAGCAGACTTAGGATTTTAGAAGGAGTTAGGAGTCAGGAGTCAGGAGTCAGGAGTCAGGAGTCAGGAGTTCAGAAGAAAGAAGAAAGAAGAAAGAAGAAAGAAGAAAGAATTAAAAATATTACCCATTACCCATTACCCATTACCCATTACCCATTACCCATTACCCATTAC
>JAKOGY010000227.1 GCA_028658405.1 Dolichospermum sp. ST_sed8
TCCCCAAACGACCATTTTTCGTTGTGTGACAGTTTAGGGTGCGGAAGATGGGATGAAAAAAGGTGAGCTTTTTCAGCCCACCCGACAAAATCAGAGAATATCCTACCAGGATTAACCTAACAATGCTTTGGCTGTAGCTAAAACATTATCAACGGTGAAACCGAACTTCTCTAAACAAATACCACCAGGAGCAGAAGCACCAAAAGTATCAATACTTACGGTATCGCCTTCAGAACCGATATATTTGTGCCAACCGAAGCTACTAGCAGCTTCTACAGATACACGTTTTGTAACAGCTTTAGGGAGAATTGATTCTCTATAAGCTGCATCTTGTGTATCAAACAAGGTAGAGGAAGGCATAGAAACAACCCGAACTTTCTTACCTTCCGCTGTGAGTTTTTCCGCTGCACTAACACAGAGACTCAATTCTGAACCTGTACCAATCAGGATGATATCAGGTGTACCTTGAGAATCAACAATTGTATATCCACCCTTAGCAACACCTGCAATAGATGTACCTGCTAAGTTGGGGACGTTTTGACGAGTGAACGCCAATAATGTGGAAGCGTGGGCTTTAGACTTCTCAATTGCGACTTTATAAGCTCCAGAACATTCGTTTCCGTCTGCGGGACGAATGACTGTTAAATCAGGAATAGCTCGCAGAGAAGCAAGGGTTTCAATAGGTTGGTGTGTGGGACCATCTTCACCTTGGCCAATGGAGTCGTGAGTCATAACCCAAATTGAGCCAGCTTCAGAGAGAGCAGCCAAACGAATAGCAGCCCGCATATAATCGGTGAAGATAAGGAAGGTTGCACCGTAAGGAATTAAACCTGAGTTATGTAACGCCATACCGTTACAGATTGCACCCATGGCGTGTTCGCGGACACCAAAGTGAATGTTGCGGTTTGCGAATTGTCCTTTTTGGAAGTCCCCAGAACCTTTGAGTTCAGTCAGGTTGGAGTGGGTTAAGTCAGCAGAACCACCGATTAACTCAGGTAAAACAGCCCCTAGTTTATTGAGGCAATTTTCTGAATGTTTACGGGTAGGTAATGCTTTATCTTCGGTTGTGTAGGTAGGTAATACTTGATCCCAACCGTCTGGTAATTTGCCGCTCACGAAACGGTCAAATTCCGCCGCTTCTTGGGGATATTTAGCTGTGTAATCAGCATAAGTCTTGTTCCAGTCAGATTCGTAACCAGCACCACGTTCTACTGCTTTACGTGCATAGTTCAGAGCATCTTCAGGAACGACAAAAGCATCGTATTCCCAACCTAAATTTTTGCGGGTAGCGGTTGTTTCATCAGGACCCAATGCTGCACCGTGAATACCTGCTGTATTAGACTTGTTAGGAGAACCATAACCGATGGTGGTTGTCACTTTAATCATGGTAGGTTTGTCTGTCACAGCTTTAGCTTCGGCGATCGCTTTGGCAATTCCTTCTAAATCCGTGTTACCATCTTTAACGTGCAAAACGTGCCAACCGTAGGATTCAAACCGTTTGGAAACATCTTCAGTGAAAGCTACATCTGTAGAACCATCAATAGAGATGTGGTTGTCGTCATAAAGAGCAATCAGTTTACCTAATCCCCAATGTCCGGCAATGGAAGCAGCTTCACCAGAAATTCCTTCCATGTTGCAACCATCACCAACAAGCACATAAGTGTAATGATCAACGATTGTGGCATCAGGTTTGTTGAATTTAGCAGCTAGATGTGCTTCTGCTACGGCTAAACCAACTGCATTGGCAATACCTTGACCCAATGGGCCTGTTGTGACTTCTACACCGGCTGTAACAAAGTTTTCGGGGTGGCCTGGGGTCTTAGCACCCCATTGACGAAACTGCTTGATGTCGTCTATGGTAACGCTATCGTAGCCTGTTAAGTACAGTAAGGCATACTGCAACATTGAACCATGACCGGCGGATAAAACAAAGCGATCGCGGTTGAACCACTGAGGATTTTTGGGATTATAGCGCATGAAGCTATCCCAAAGGACAAAAGCCATGGGAGCCGCGCCCATCGGTAGTCCAGGGTGTCCTGATTTAGATTTTTCTATGGCATCTACAGCCAAAAAGCGGATGGAATTAATACAAAGTTCTTGGATGGATTGGGTTGCAACAGCCATAATCTCTTATTGTTAACGATGGGTTAGGAGTCTTTTTAGCTTTTTCTGGCTGGGTTCATTTTCAAGTGATCCCACTCTCTTTATCATCCCATTCCCCATTGTCAATAGACAAGCGGGATATTCTGAGTTTTTAGTGATGAATAAAGCCGATAATTTGGTTATCCTCAACTCACAGTTTGGCGAGGAATAATCTCTATCATACTTGCCATAGGTTCACTTCTTTAACAGCTAACCAGGAGCAAAATTATTTAGCTTAATCAGCAGAAGCCCCACGTCTCACTATACCGGAGCGTGGGATGCCAGTCGCCTGCGACGGGAAACCCGTCTACAGCGCTGGCTCATGAATGCGCGTGAGTTGAGTTGCGTAGCCAGAATTGTATTTGAGGTTAAAATCTGCACAGTGAGACTAGCTTTTTTGGTACAAACAATCAACAATTGTTCTAGATTGACTAATTAATCTAGAAAATTTAAGATATACTTTCTTTTCAGGAATAATGCAGTTAATTAAGACGCATATTTTTTTGACTTTTAATAGAGTTTTCACTCCTTTTTACCTATGACAATTAAACTCACTGTTCCCGGAATGGCTTGTGCTACTTGTGCTAATAATATTACCAATGCAGTTAAAGCTGTTGACGCTAATGCTATTGTGGAAGCTGATCCTAAAACCAAGTTTGTCAATATAGAAACTCAAGCTTCAGAAACTGCAATTAAAGAGGCTTTGATTGCCGCTGGTTATCCTCCTTCATAAGAAGATATTTTTATATCTACTTACTTAATTCTCCATAACAGTAACGCAAATTCATTCGGAAAATCAGGCAATATTCATCTGATTGTATTGTCGTTGCACCAGAGAATGTGCGATCGCTCATCAAAGCAAAACTCATCAAGCTTTGTCAAAATTATGATGTTAACATAGAAGCAAATAACAAACAACTTGGATTATAAATCTCCAGCTATAGGTTCTACGTCATAATAAACATAAGTAAGTACCTATCACCCAAGTTGAATTTTTAATTTAAAATAATGCCAGTTGCTTCTCACATCTTAATTGCAGGGGGCTTTCATGCCCTATCAGATCCCATTAGAATCAGCGTTATAGAATTATTGCGTCAACGTGAACTGTGTGTATGTGACTTATGTAATGCTTTAGAAATAAGTCAGTCAAAACTTTCTTTTCATCTCAAAACACTCAAAGAAGCAAATTTAGTAACTGCGCGTCAAGAAGGACGCTGGATTTATTACAGCTTGAATATTTGCCAATTTCAGGCTTTAGAGCAATATTTAGCAGAATTTCATCTAAATTCTCTACCTTTATTCCCTCGTTCTTTTTGTGAGTAGTTGATTTGTATAGAAGTTATTTAAAAAAGAATTCACTCCCAATACTTTTCGGTTAAGGAGTAGAGACGTTCCATGGAAAGTCTCTACAAGGGTTTTCGGTTCACGAATTTTCCTAAGAGAACTCCACAAAAATACAATTCCTTACAGCCTGAAATAAGGTATTTTGGTGAAAGCATATCATGTATTGATTTTTACAGTGCGTAATTCCTAGAGTGCTAATAATATCAGGACTGGCAAGATGCCCATCCCACAAGATTGGATAGAGAAGCACTGCTGCAAGGAGTTCATTTTTTTGTGGAGTTCTCTAACTGAACAGCATTGTTTTGACTTCTATTTCCATAAGAGAACTCCACAAAAAACATGATCCCATAGTAAGCGTGAAAATTTCCACAAACCATTTTCAATGTCATTCCCGCAAAAGCGGGAATCCAGATTGTCTTATGGAACATAAATAATTTCTGGATTCCCCTCTTCAGGGGAATGACATGAAAACAGGATCAATCATTCTATGGAGTTCTCTAAAACAAATCCCCGCAACCTTGGAAGATTACAGGGACTTATTTTTTTATTTGGTGGCGGGAAGTGGATTTGAACCACTGACCTTCGGGTTATGAGCCCGACGAGCTACCAGGCTGCTCTATCCCGCGTCGCTTTCGTCGCGTTTCTCTCGACTTCTTTAATATAGCGCGAAGTCAAAAGTTTGTCAACTACAAAAGCGATAATTCTCCAACTACTTCCAAACGCTTGTATTTCCCCAGGTTCATAAACTTCTCGGACAGGCTTTGGGCAATGCTGGGAGTAATCCAACCCATTTGTTGGAGGACGTGAATAGCTACAGCATATTTAGCGCGTTTTGAGCCATCCATAACTTTAATAGCTAATCCCATACCTTCACCAAGTCGGCCAACGCACTGCACCCCTTCAGATCCGGATTTACTCACTAACTCACTAGGAGATAGACGCATCAGTTCTGTATCAAATTCCCCGTCTCCAGCCACCATTGTCGGATGATGGTTCATAGCGCGGACAATGCGTTCCATGTCCACATTATTGCTGGAAGCGAGGATAGCATATAAAGATGCCATTTGACTAAGTTGCATCAAATATGTGGGTGCGCCACAATCATCATGAGCCGTGAGAAATTCTTCTGCGGGCATTCGCAGCAATTCCGCTACTTTAGTGATAATTAACTGTTGGACTGGGTGTTTCCGATCCAAATAGTTAGTTAACGGCCAATGGCGTTGCTGACAAACTGCTAACATTCCCGCGTGTTTACCAGAGCAATTATATTCTAGAGAACTACGCTTGCCTTGAGGAATTGGACATTGCAGATAATTTATGTCAATATCTGCTCGCCACAGAATATTAAATACCTGTCTCACCTGTTCAATGCTGGCTTTGTGGGAACTGGTGATAATTGCTAAGTCTCTATCACTTAAACCATAGCGTTCTAATGTGCCTGTGCTGGTGACAGCCAGTGCTTGAAATGGTTTGAGGGCTGAACGGATAAATGCCGCAGTTTCAGCATTACCAGCAACGGAAAGTACCCGTCCCCGGTCGTCACTAACTACAGCCTGGACTATATGCCGAGATTCGATAATGCCTTCACGCAGCAACCGGACTTCCAGTGCTGCGGCTTGAGTTCGTTTTCCCATTGTCATGGGTTTATATGTATTTTGTGAATTGTCAGTTGTCAGTTGTCGGTTGTCAGTTGTCGGTTGTCAGTTGTCGGTTGTCAGTTGTCGGTTGTCAGTTGTTTTACCAATGACTAATAACCAATGACTAATAACTAATGACTAATGACCAATGACTATTTATAAAAAATGCCAGACTATAGTACCAATAAGATACACAAGAGCCAAGGCAGCAAAGGTAATTTGCAAGCGTTGGAAAATGGGTTTGATTTCGTAGGTAACAATTAAGCGATCGCGGCTAATGACTTCTTGGGGTTTTGTCCAAGTTTGTCCATCGTACCAACCAGATTCCTCATAAAATACGGTAGGACTGTAAAGGCGATCGCGCACATAGAACCAACCTAAATATAACCGTACCAATACTAGCACTACACTTACACTAGCAGCACCAGAGCCACAAATCAGAAAATTAAAAATCTGCTTTTGTGGAGGAAAACTGGCTGCTGCCACAGGTCCGGCTATTAACCAAGACCAAGCCCAAATCCAAAAAAATTTCTTGGTGTAGTTGCCCCAGCTTAATGTACTATCTCGAAATAGCCAGGCATTTTTTAACTCTTCGTACTCATTCAGCGGTTGTTGTTCTGTAGGAACTGGGCAATTCTCAAGGGAGGATCCCATCATATCGCTTAACCCTCAGTATCATCGGAGTTTGGTAGGGGAATACGTTCCGCGTGTCCCCAGAACGCTTCTAAATTATAAAACTCCCGTTCTCTTGGCATCATAATATGGACGATAACATCACCATAATCTTGGAGTACCCAAGTTCCGTCCGCCTTGCCTTCGGTTCTTAGGGGTCGTCGTTGCCACTCAATTTCAACTTGTCCTTCAATTGCATCAGCGATCGCTCTGACCTGTACTTTAGAGTAACCAGTCATCATCACAAAGTAATCAGACAAAGAGGAAATCTCTGCCACGTTGAGCAAAATAATTTCTACAGCTTTGCGGTCTAAAGCAGCTTCGGCAACGGTGAGAGCCAAATTTTCACTTGTCTCTTCTGTGTCAGTTTTAAGTCTGTTCACAGGGCTTTTCGTCAATGGGAAATTTCTTTGAAAAGATTTAGTCATTCAACCTCATGTGCTTTTTTCATCGAAGCAACTACTTATTCAACTTGCTTACAAATAACTGAACTGCAATTGTGTGAATAGGTTTTCTCTGAATAGTAACATATTCTACAGTTGATCACTTGATGAACAAAGGGAACAGGAAGCGGGGAACGAAAGCAAAAAATTAGCCACAAAGCAAAGTTTTCAGCCTCCCCCTAGTAAGCGAAAAAATTCTTATTTTTCAAAGAGAGTAGCAAAACCGCCTTTTATGGGCGGCCTAGTACCGCAAGGCGAAAGTCAAAAGTCAAAAGTCAAAAGTCAAAAATAATATGGCGTAAGCTTTTTGGCGATTGAGAATGGTTGTTTTATTTACGCCGTGCTGTACTAGTAGTCTGTCAAGAACTAATTAACGGGTTCATTTGTTGCCATTTTGATTCTTCCTTCTTCCTTCGTGTCCTTCGTGCCTTCGTGGTTCGTTTCTTATCCGTCAAAATTTATTTGACAGATTACTAGTACAGTACGGCGTAAGTTAATGAACCATTCCGAATCAGTGAAAAGCTTATGCTGTATTCATTCTAAATTCTAAATTCTAAATCCCACATTCCGCCTTGCGGCACTAGTTTCCTATTCCCTTGCATAAAAATAAGCCCAAGCCGATTTGTGACTTGGGTAAATTAAATAGATAAATTTGGTGAATTGAGTTAAGCCGTAGATAACCAAGGGACAGAAATTTATTAAACAGCCCCACTGTTTTTATTAAACAAAATAGTGATGGTTTTGAAAATTAACTTTAAATCGTAAACTAAAGTCCAATTTTGCTGATACTGCAAATCTAAACGAATCACATCTTCAAAACTCCGAACTGTAGAGCGGCCGTTAACCTGCCATTCACCAGTCATACCAGGTTTAACATCAAAACGTTGCCATTCTGGTACTTCATAGCGTTCTACCTCATCAGGTGTCGGTGGTCGAGTCCCGACTAAACTCATTTCCCCTTTGAGAACATTCCAAAATTGAGGTAATTCATCGAGACTGGTACGGCGTAAAAATTTACCGACTTTAGTAATTCTTGGGTCATTATCATTTTTAAAGAAAGCTCCTTCCACTTGATTTTTGATTTGGGATTTTCTAGCTTCGGCATCTACACACATAGACCGAAATTTCCAAATAGCAAACCGCTTACCCATCCAACCACAACGGGTTTGCTTAAAGAAAATCGGACCAGGATTGTCAATTTGAATGGTAATTGCGATGGGAATAAACAAAATAAATGTAATTACTAATCCAACTAATGCTCCAACAATATCAATGGCCCGTTTCATCCAAGATGCCACGGAATTATGAGTTTGAGGAAGTGGATCTACTTTTCGAGAATTATTTTTTACCGGGTCTGTAAAGTTATCCGTTGCGATTAGTGTGAGGTTGTGGAGTGACTCAATGGGAAACACCTGATCTAATCCCGTCAGATTTAAAACTGCCATGACTTGGGGAGTAACATGACGCAGTGTTACCTTAATTCCCAATTCTCTCGAATTTTTAAAATTACTCACTAGAGAACCTAAACCACTACTATCCATAAAAGTAGTATTTTGGAAATCAATTAAAATTTGCCCAGGTGGTGAATCCGCTTGAATTAAGTTTTGGCAAGTTTGCTTAAAACTGACGGCTTCAAGCACAGTTAACCTCACTGGTGCTTGTAAGATTGCTACATCTTCCAAATAAGTAACGGGAAAGTCTACTGGTATGGTTTGGCTACTCATAAAACTCTGAACTTTAGTTGCCATCTACAATCTGATTTGCTAAACGTTATTTTGTCTTAGAAAAACAATTAACCTGATCTTTAATTTTGAAGTTCATGTAAATCCTGTGCAATTATCTATATTACTAGAATGGATTGCCAGAAAAAACTTACCTTTGTCCACGATAACATTAGCTTAACTTGAGAAGATACTCTGCTTCATGCACAATTTTTAGCAGAATTTTTGGCAACAATAATATCGCTGATTAATCTGCAAATTTATGGAGAAACTGACGGATATCAGATAGAACAGTTAGAAATAATTGTCTCTTATCTAAACTCCGTATGTATGGATTTAAAATTTCCCAGTATGAGCCATAAAACTCATTGAGAAGAAGATAAAAAGTTCCTATAACTAGCCTCTAACACTAAGTTAGAGGTATTTGTAAAAATAATTGTCTTCCAAAGTACAGTTGTTAAGAAGTTAGAATTGGCAGTCTTATTAGTTGCGGAGGTAAGTCAGGATATTCCGGTATTTTTGCCAACAATAACTCCCCAATTTTATAAAATATTGAACCAGATATAGAACTTAAAAAGTTTTCATGAGCAAAATAACAAAGTTTGATAAAGTTTTAATATTGCGTTAAGTATATAAATTTTTAGTAAATTTTTTCTGAATACAAAAGTTAAATGGGTAGATATTTTTGATGTTTTGATTCCTACTAGATCTTTATGGGTTGGGCAATACCCATTGGTGTCAACTTAGGCTACAGATGGCTTATTTGTTGGTTTCCACACCCGCCCAGAACTGATAGCGTAGCGTGGCGTAAGCCATAGTTCAGGGCTAATAACTAAAGTCTACTGAAGTAGACTAAATATTTTCAGAATATTCAGTCATCTTTAGATGACTTTTGCTATTAGACTGGGAATTCATTC
>JAKOGY010000228.1 GCA_028658405.1 Dolichospermum sp. ST_sed8
ACAAGGTCAATCAGAGAGCGAACTATAAGCAATTGACGTTGTTTGACCTTGGTTAACTACGTTATTTGTGTATCCCTCATCAGTAGGTGCAAAAAGAGTAAATGGTCCATCACCTTTGAGAGTATCAACTAACCCAGCAGCTTTAACCGCAGCAATTAAGGTACTGAAAGAGCCAGCTTTTACAGCAGTATCAACAATGTCAGCCATGTTTTTTCACTAATTTCTCAACATTTCCTGACTAATGTAAACATTTCTATAGTGGATTTAATCTATCTTTGGATATGTACCTAAGCTCAAGGCAGAATTTAGAATTTAGAATTTAGAATTTAGAATGAATACAGCATCAGCCTGTTGTCACTAGTTCCAACAGCATTTTCAAACTATTTTTCAGCCTGTTTACACAACAATTAGCAACTTCTTGGCGGATGTAATACAAGCATTTGGGATTTTTCACGTCTGCAAGTTGGGCGATCGCATTCTCATCTTGACACCCGGTGATGATCATCTGTTTGACTGTTAGCCAAGTGCGAAAGGTTGTAGTCAGGGTATTCGTTTTCACCAAAGTATAAGTATGTTGGCATGGTAATACGGCAATACAATTATCGTACATGAGCGTTAGCTCTAAACATACTATAATTTTGTTTGCATCAGAAAGCAGTCATTCAACGAAATGGCACTTTTGTGTAGACTGGTGTTATCCTTATTTATCGGCATACTCGAATTTGAGGAATAATAACAAACCAATTTTCCAATAAGTCTCCTGTTACCTCATCTATTTTAGTATGGTTATAGATATACCTAACTGTTACCTCCCCAAACTGAAATTCAAATTGTCCAGGGTGAATACCTTTATCACGAAGAGATTGTGTTCCCCCCCGTGATAAAGCACCAATTTCATTATTGTCCTGTGTAAAAATACTCCAACCATTACCCCAATCATTTGTTCTTAATATAATCGAAGTTCCTTCAAGTAAGCGTCTAATAATACCCTGCCTATTTCTTGTGAATTCATGACCAAGATTTACATCAGCAGGAGTTAAATCAAAATAGTGCATCAACGGAGGAATTTTACTTGGAGTGTAATTAGTTATTTGAGAAGTTAAACCAGCTTGTTGTATGAATAAGTTTTGCTGAGTAGAACAGAGAATTAATTCTTCTTTAGCACGAGTCATAGCAACATAAAAAAGCCTTCTCTCCGATTCTATATCTTCTATATCCTGGGAATTAGTCTTAAATCCATCACTCAAAAGTATGACTTTTCTAAACTCTAACCCTTTTGCACCATGACAACTTGTAACTAAAATTGAGTCATTTTCTAGGAAAGTTTCACCAGTTTTATTGGACTCAAAAATAGCAGTCAAAATTTCATCAATACTCATAGGTAATACTAAATCTTCAGAACCATATCCTCGTTCTTTGTCTAAGTCCTCGGCAATCTTCAGTAATGTTTTAACTGTAGGTTCTAGCAAATTTCTACCAGCACGTCCAAAAAAATTTTTAAACCTTTCTAAAATTGATTCTTCAGGATCAGTAACTAAAGTAATATTCCCTTTTAGAGCATGAATTAATAAACGAGTGGAATAATTATTTACGAGAGAAATACTGGTATTGTTTAGTGCATAACTTGGTATATTCTCTCTTTCTAAAAGCAAACGAATAGGACTTATATAATCCCATTCACGAGCTAAAATAGCAATTTCATTGTGTTTAATTCCTGCATCTATCCATGACTGAATTTTATTTTTAACCCATGCGGCTTGTTGTGGTAGATTGCTAAACTTGTAAGCTAATACAGGCTGTCCTTTTAATCCTATCCTTTCCTGATCAATCCGAACTTGTTCATCTGGGTGCTGTTTGCAACGTATCTGATTATGCTGAATGAGACAATTAGCCGTTTCAATAATACTTTCTGTTGATCGATAATTTTCTGCTAACAAAAATTGTGTGGCTTTATATTCATTTGTAAATTGAATAATGTACTGAGGGTTAGTACCTCTGAAACTGTAAATGTTTTGGTCATCATCCCCAATAACACAAAGATTAATTTGTACTGACCTTGATTTATCTTCTGATTCACCTAATCCTGCAAGTAACTGAATCATTCGATATTCATCTTCAGCAACATCTTGATATTCATCAACAAAAATATATTCAACATTTCCTAAGAGTTGAATTCGTCTAGCTTGGCTATCTCCATCATCTAACTCATCTCCATTACTAATTAACTCACAAACCTCTTTTAGCAGTGCATTCCAACTTTCTTCAGCATTTTGTTTAGAACGTTTAATTTCTCCTGCTGTTCGTCCTAATAAAGCAAGTGCTAGACCATGAAAAGTAAATACTCGCAGTCGAGATGCTAATGTCCCAATAAGATCAAATAATCGTTTTCTTAGCTCTCTCACCGCATTGCGGTTATAAGCCAACACCAAAATACGGTTTGGGTCTACTCGCTTAACTTTTACTAAATATGCAATACGACGGACAATAGTGCGAGTTTTGCCAGAACCAGGACCAGCGATAACAGCGATCGCAGGGCTTTCTGAAAGGACAATATTTTTCTGAGATTCATTTAAGCCTAAAATTTTAATAATATCAGGCTCGATAACAGGAAGTTTCTTTTCAGGAGAATTAAGATCAGAATAAAGTTTATAAAATTCTGTAGAAGGCAAATCAAAATAATCTTGAACTAATTGTTGGCGCACAAGATTATCATCAATCTCTCCGTACTTGATCATGATATGAGTTCGCCGTGCCTGCTCTTCGTAGTGAGGTCTAATTTGTTTAGAATATCCCGGTGAAATAGAACGAATATTTGCATCTTTAATAACTTTAACTTTTAAAGATTGATAAAATAGATTAAGTCCCTCAGTAATTCGGATCAGTTTTTGACGATGTAGCCACATTAATGCTTGTTCTAAATGAACTTCTCGCAAATCTTTCTGCTGGATTTTCTGAGCTACATCTTTTAATAGTTGTCCTAGTTCATACTTAACTTGAAATTTGCCTTTTTCTTTACTTTCTTGACTAAGCTTTTGGTAAATAACCTCAATAACTCCCAAAGTTATAGCTTGAGTAGCTTGATAAGCATTTAATATATTTTCATTAGTATTTAACCATTTTAATCGGACTGTATCTCTATCTTTTCCAGTAATAGTTAATTCTACCCATTTTTGGTTAGCCCAAGTCTCGATCAGAGATTTTAAAGTAGCAGCCCTAATCTTTTGAGTGCCATCATTATCTAAGCGAGAAGCTAAACCTTTTAAATTTAATTGGATGATACTGTTTTCAGTTTGAACTTCAAAAATACTTTTTAAAAGCTCTTCTTCTAACTTTCTAAGACGCTGATGATTTTTTCTTGCATCTCCTGTTACTGCCTTATTAATGAGTAAATTTAGAGGAATTTCAAACGTACAAATACCAGATTCTTCTAAGATTCTAATTTTGGCTTGTAAATCTTTAATACTAATTCCAGATTCATCTGTTAGCTTATCAATAGTAATAGATTCGCCTTTTCGATGATAGTAAGATTTAACGATGTGCATTGCTTCAATTAGTCGATTTAATAGTTCTATTTCATGAATATGTAAACATTTTGTATGGCTATATTTTTTAAACTTAGATAAAGATTCTTGAGAATTTGAACAAAGCAATTCAAATTGAATAAATGTAGATAAATTTTCGGCTCTTTCAATTAGCTTAAAGTTTTCTAAATGATAGAGTGCTACTTTAATTTTTGTATCTCTCTGGTCATCTTCACTAGCAAAATCATCATCTAAATCACTACTTTGGTAAATTTCATTGGTAGTAATCCAAAACTCACCCTCATAAACAGAATTTCCTTTTTGTATTTGTAAGATGTCGCGGATGTTACGTATAGCAATAAAAATATTTTTTAGGTCTGTTTCATTAAGTTGATTGAGACTTTGCAAGAAGAAAATTGTATCAGCATCCTCTGGATTAAATAATAAACTACAAATAGCAGGTTTTTCATCTCTTCCAGCCCGTCCAGATTCTTGTATATAATTCTCCAAATTAGCACTCATACTATGGTGAATTACAGCACGAACATCGTCGCGGTTAATTCCCATACCAAAGGCACAAGTTGCTGTTACTACATTTAATTCTTTTGATTTAAACTCTTGTAAAACTTCTTCTTTTTCATACTTGGGAATCTTACCGTGATAATGTCGAGCTTTTATACCACATTTATTAAGTTTAGCAGCCAATTTTTCAGCTTTCTTGCGAGTTGTAGTATAAACTAGAACACAACCATCTTGTTGAGTTAAGATTTTTTGAACTTGTTTAATAATAAAAGTCTCTTTTTCAGTCTCACTGCTAACCGGACGAACATCATACTTAAGATTTTCACGGATACTGTTATTATCTAATTCTTGAATATTTATCTCGTAATTAGACAAAAGTTGCTTAATATCTTGGCGAACAGCAACAGTAGCTGTGGCTGTCATTAACGCTAGTCTAGGCAGAGGTAAAGGATATTCTCTATTTTTATATAATAATTCTTTGATAAATTTAGGAATATAACGATAATCAGGACGGAAATCATGTCCCCACTGACTAATACAATGGGCTTCATCAATAACCCACAAAGAAGGAGGACGTTCTTCAAATAAAGAACGAATACTGAGAGAGCGTAATTGCTCTGGACTTATATATATTAAACCTATTGTTCCGTCTAGAATTTGTTGTATACGTTCATGTCGCTCGGAAATTTTCAAATTTGCATTAATAAATGTTGCAAAGTTTAGACCTTTATTTTCTAAATCAATCACTTGATCTGCCATCAACGCTTGGAGAGGAGAAATTACAACCGTTAATCCTTTTTGTTGTTTAAAAAGCATAAGAGCAGGCAATTGATAGCATAAAGATTTGCCGCCTCCTGTTGGCATGATTAACAGTGGATTTTGATTATTGAGAATACTGTTAACAGCTTTTTCTTGATTTGCACGGAACTTATCAATGCCAAAGTAATGTAGAAAACTTTGACAAGAAACATCTTCTTCAGACAACGGTATTACACTTTCACTATTTAACATATTTTGCTATCCTTTTCTTTATCTAACCCAAGTTGCTAGTTATATGGAAGGCGATCGCCCCTCAAATCCCATAGGCGATCGCTCTCATCATTAGTATAATCCCCTACTCAAAACAGACTCAACTGCTTCCCCACATCACCTTGAGGTTCAACAACCGAAAGTAACTCATCTCGTTTTTTAGCAATCAACTCCAAATAATACCCACTGGAATAGCCTTCAGAATTAGTCAATCCCCTAATTCCTTGATAAAACGTCACAACATCCCCAGTATTACCCAGAACCAAAAGAGCCTTTTCACCCTTCTTAATTTTCCGAGTAACCTGTAACTGTTCCACAGGAAAATCACCAGAACGAATAACCTTGGTTAATTCCTGGTAATATTGTTCCGCCTTAGCCTTTGACAGAAGATACTGTGTCAGGTAGTTCAAAGGAAACTCCTTTTCGAGACGAGAACGGTTTCTTTTCCGCCATGAACCCTTAGTAGTAATTTTACCATCTTCATGCCAGAGAATATAATTCTTAGCTCCTCTAGAGGGAACAAACATCGCTTTAGCAAGAATTTCCAACTCTATATTGATACCAGTAGGTAAAGCATTTTGCAGCTTTTCAAATATCATTTGACGGATAAGAAACGAACCACGAAGGCACGAAGGACACGAAGGAAGAAGCAAAATGGCAGTAAAAATAACAAAAATACGACTCCTGCCAAAAGTAAGATTACCTGTCTTCTTCCTTCTTTCTTCGCGCTCTTCGCTCCTTCGTGGTTCATTTAATCTATATTCTTCTAGCAGAAAAAGAGTAAATAAGGTTTTAACTCTAGATTATCCGGTAATAAAATCTATATGTGCAGCGACAAGCATTTGTGCTTGTCTTAAAATGTTGCCAAATAAATAAGTAGGAATTTGCCAAGCTACTACTGTCCTTTCTTTAATAACATCCTGGATGCTAATTGATATTAATTCATACTCTAGCGGCTCTCCTTCAATAGCACCAGACCAAGTAAAAGCTAATAAGAAATCATCATATCCTGGTAAGGATGCAACCAAGCACTCTTCTGGGACTGCGTGACAATTAATCCCGTGTTCATTTACAAGCGCTACTAATTTCTGAAAATTATTTGAATTCATTATTTATATATTGCATTGCATTAACAGCAGCTACTATCAAATTTCTAGGTGAAGTGAGTAAAAATTTCACTGTCTGTTTAAAGTCGGAAGTTTTTACTCCAGTTCATCCAAAAATATGATTACTAATATTACTCGGCATTAGCAATAATGGCTACAGTTATGAATAAAAATTTAGGGGTAATCTCCCTCTGGTTGTTTTCATTAACAAAAAAACAATCACAGGGCTGTTACCCCTATATATTCTGAGAAAAGTTAATATTTCTCAACTACTCAGCAGTTACCAATTCAGTGCTGCCTTTGGCACGTTTCCGGGTTAAGGTGTTGTAAACCATGATACCAATGGCTTTAATCAAGTTACCTTCTAATTCTTGGAACATTTTCATGTTGATTGTAAAAGCAGCATTTGCTTCTTCTGTAATGCGATCGCCTGTAGTATCATCAATAGGCATGGCATCTAAATTTTGCCGATACTGGGCTTTAAATGCCTTTTCATCGGTAATATCTGCAAACTCATAAAAGGCAGTCCCTTCACCTTCTCCCAGTTTCATCGCAGTTTGAGCAATACCTTTGAGGATTTGTCCACCTGATAAATCACCTAAGTAACGGGTATAAGAATGAGCAATTAATAATTCTGGTTCGGTAGCGGAAATTTCCCGAATCCGCTTTACATAAGCCGCACCCGCAGCAGATAATTTGATTTCCTCCCGCCAGTTATAACCAAAGTAGTAATGAAGATCCTGCTCTAAGGTATGCTTGCGGTTAAGTTCAGGAAAATAGATTTTACTCAAAATTGGGTGATGCTTGTGTTTCTCCATTTCCTCTTCCATAGCTGAGTAAATGAAGTAAAAATTAGCAACTAACTTGCGGTAGGAATTTTTTTCCACAACTCCTTTTAAAAAACACTTGACAAAACCTACGTTTTCTGCCATAGTGTGTGCTTTCTTCGTACCTATACGTAATTTGCTGGCTAAATTGCTGCTCATATTAAAAATTATCAACTGTAAAAAAATTAACTGTTGGCGTTTTTTGGAGATAATGGTGAAAAAACCCCATTAAAACCTTAGACTAAAACTATTTGATGAGAATTTATATTAAAAATCATTAAGCAATGAGTTTGTTTGGCGTTTCCGTAACGTCAAGAATGATGGAAGAAAGTGCTATTCTCCTGTGTAATTGTGTGGAGTTTTTAAATTTATGGTTTCATCAATGGCTCAGACTCAAGGCTGTATTTCGGAATTGGTGACAAATGTGGAAAATAGTTGGATGTTGAATTCCATACCACTACCAACCAATGCTTTATTCGGGACAGATGGTATCCGTGGTAAAGCAGGAGAGTTGCTCAATGCACCTTTAGCTTTACAAGTGGGTTTTTGGGCAGGGATTGTTTTGCGTAGTCATGCTACTCATTCAGGACCAATTATTCTGGGACAAGACTCCAGAAACTCCAGTGATATGTTAGCAATGGCCTTGAGTGCTGGGTTAACTGCTGCTGGTGTGGAAGTCTGGTATTTGGGATTATGTCCCACTCCTTGCGTAGCCTATCTGGCTAGTATTACTAATGCCATTGGTGGAATCATGATTTCCGCCAGCCACAATCCCCCAGAAGACAACGGAATTAAAATCTTTGATGCAGATGGTGGTAAGTTATCTAAAGCTCTCCAAGGCGAAATTGAGGCGGGATTACGAGGTCAATTATCCCCGGATTTGCGGATAAATAATTGCGGTAGACATTATGCCCGGACGGAGTTAATTAAAACCTATAGCCAGTCTATTACAACACCGCTAGGATCTGGACTCCAAGGGATGAAGATTGTTTTGGATTTAGCTTGGGGTGCAGCGGTGGGTTTAGCTCCAGCAGTATTTACGGAAATGGGCGCTGAGGTTATTTGTTTACATAACGAAGCAGATGGCGATCGCATTAATGTTAATTGTGGTTCTACACATTTAGATATTCTCCAAGCCGCAGTAGTTGCACATCAAGCCGATATGGGTTTTGCTTTTGATGGTGATGCAGACCGAGTTTTAGCTGTGGATAATACGGGCAGAACAGTTAATGGTGATTATATTCTTTACCTGTGGGGTCGCCATTTACAACAAAGGCAACAATTACCAGATAATCTGATAGTTTCCACTGTTATGGCGAATTTAGGCTTTGAAAAGGCTTGGCAACAATTAGGTGGTAAACTAATTCGTACCGCTGTCGGTGATCAATATGTGCAAGCTGAAATGCGGAAAACAGGGGGAATGTTGGGAGGAGAACAATCAGGACATATCCTTTGTAGTCATTATGCCATGACTGGAGATGGTTTATTAACAGCTTTACACATTGCGGCTGTGGTCAAGGAGGCTAATCTGTCTCTGGGAGAAATGGTAGATCAAAGTTTCCAAACCTATCCGCAAATATTACGGAATGTGCGCGTCTTAGATCGGGAACGACGTTTAGGATGGGAAAGTTGTCAACCTGTTCAACAAGCGATCGCAAAAGCTGAAGTCGCAATGGGTGATCATGGTAGAATCCTGGTGCGAGCTTCGGGAACAGAACCGGTAATTAGAGTTATGGTAGAAGCCGCAAATGCTGAAATTGTCCACCATTGGACAAATGAATTAGTCTCACAAGTTGAACAACACCTGGGATCATTCTAAAAAGTAGTAATACGGATTAGATGTGAACCAAACCACCCTAA
>JAKOGY010000229.1 GCA_028658405.1 Dolichospermum sp. ST_sed8
CATTACCAAAGCCTTTATTGGTTCTTGTACAGGAGGTAAATTATACGATTTGGCTAGGAATTTATCTAGCTGTTTTTGATTGAGTTTAGCGGCAGAAAAATCAGATGGGGTATAGCTTTGCTCGTCTTTTGATTGACAGTGATCTATGAGGGTTGTTAATGCTTCCATGAATCCTGAAGCTAACCTTTCAATAGTGTCTCGTTTGTGAATTTTATCACTATATGCCCAAGTCATTTCTAGTTTTCCAGCCCGAATAAAACCGCTGATTCCTAATAAGTGACTACGACGATTTAATAAACTCTGTTCTGATTTAAATTCTTTAGCTTCACCTAAAACTGATGATGCTTTCAGAACTTGATCAAATTGTCCCAGGTAGTTAAAACTAACTTGCGCTGATGGAAAGGAAGCTAATTTTTCACGGATGCTGGTGTCTTCGTTTAAATATCGCAAGACACCATAACCTATACCCCGGTTAGGAATGCTTCTTAGTTGTTCTTTGACTGATTTTAAAGCTTCCCCTAGTTGGTTTTCTTTGATTTCTAAACCCACGGGAAATAATGTGGTAAACCAACCTACAGTTCTTGAAAGGTCTACATCTTCAAATAAGTCTTCCCTTCCATGTCCTTCTAAATCAATTAGTAAATAATTTTCTCCTGTCCATTGGGTAAAACTCTGTCCTAAAGCTGTCAATAAAACATCATTAATTTGGGTATTGTAAGCAGCAGGAACATCTTGTAACAGGGCGCGGGTTTGTTCTTCATTTAACGCCAGTGAGACAGATGCAGTGGAGGCTAGGGTGTTATTTTCTGCAACCGCAGGATAGTCTACTGGTAATGTTTTGGTGGAAATATTAGATTGATTTAACCAGTAATCTAATTCTTTGATAGCTTCAGTTTGGGCATATTCTGTTAAGCGATCGCTCCAATATTGCCAAGATGTTGTTTTTTCAGGTAATTTTATCGCCTGTCCCCGGGCCACTTGTTGGTAAGCTGTGGCTAAATCTTCCAATAAAATCCGCCAAGAAACTCCATCAACTGCTAAGTGATGAATAATAAATAGTAAACAATTCGGTTTATCTTTGCCTAATTGAAATAATGCAAATTTGGCAATTTCTCCCGTCGCTAAATCCAAACTAGCTTGCAGTTGTGTATCTTGAGCTTTTATTGTTGTTTCCTGTGCTGCTGGTGACAAGTGCGATAAATCAAAGATACTTAATGGTACAGTTGCCTGGACATCGGTGTGAATTTGTTGCCAGTTTTCCCCTTCCTGTACAAATTGCGATAGCAAAGCATCATGATGTACCAAAAGTTTTTGTACCACTTCCTGCAATAACTCAGGTTGCAAATCGGCAGGAACTTCTAACAATGCTGACTGGTTAAAGTAATTGATTTCGGGTAATTTCTGTTCAAAAAACCATTTTTGAATGGGTGTTAAACCAACTTTACCAGTTACTAAACCTTGTTCGGCGTTGATTTGGCGAGTCATACCCGCTACTGTCGCTAACTCCGCAATGGTTTGATATTTAAATAGCTGTTTAGCAGCAATTTGGATACCTGACTGATTAGCTTTGGAAATTAACTGAATACTCAGAATTGAATCCCCACCCAGTTCAAAAAAGTTATCGTGAATACCAACATTTTCTATTCTCAGAACTTCTGACCAAATCGCCACTAATTTCTCTTCTATCAGTGTGCGCGGTGCAGCAAATTTATCTTCCGCACTGCGAGAAAAATCAGGTGTTGGTAAAGCGCGATAATCTACCTTTTGGTTGGGGGTCATGGGTATAGTATCTAGCACCATGAACGCTGCCGGAATCATGTAATTAGGTAGCTTTTGTTTGAGAAACTGACGAATTTCATCCACGTTATTGGAAAAACCTAACCCCCTAGCCCCCTTCCCTGCAAGGGAAGGGGGAATTTCTGAAGCCTCTCTCCTTGTAGGGGAGAGGTTTGGAGAGGGGTTTTGCGGTACAAAATAAGCCACTAGTCGCTTTTGTCCGGTAATTTCTTGATGGGCAATAACAACAGCTTGGGATATTTGTGGATGTTGTCTTAATACTGTCTCAATTTCTCCCAACTCAATCCGAAAACCCCGAATTTTTACCTGATTGTCAACTCGTCCCAGGTATTCTAAATTACCATCTCTTCTAAATCTGACTAAATCTCCTGTTTTATAAAGCTTTGGGCGTTGTATATTTGGTGGATGATTTTGTTGGTTTTGTGGGATGGGCATCTTGCCCGTCCCTTGTATTTCTGAGGCAGGCAAGATGCCTACCCCACAAGAATTGTCTGTCATGGGGTTCTCAATAAATTTCTCGTTAGTTAATTCAGGACGTTGCCAATATCCTCTTGCTAGTCCTGCTCCCCCAATGTGTAATTCCCCAGGAACTCCTATAGGTACGGGTTGCTGATTTTGATCTAAAACGTAAACTTGGGCATTACTAATGGGTTTACCGATGCTCACAGCAGTATTGGTTGGAGTGAGATGTTCTAAGGTGGTGACTACTGTTGCTTCTGTGGGTCCGTAACTGTTAAATAATTGAGGCGGTTGGGAAAGATGCGCTACGCAATGATGCCAATGTTGCACTTTTTCTAGGTGAACTTCTTCACCACCAATAATCACAGTTCTCAAACTTCCAGGAATATGGGAATGTTGGGGATTTAGTTCTGTTACTAATTGATGCCAGTATGCTGTGGGTAAGTCCAAAACTGTTAACTGCCATTTTTGACAACACCGCCAAAAATCATCGCTGGAGTTGAGCATTTCTTCGGTGCGTAACACTAAGGTTGCACCAACAGCAAGACAGGGGAAGATTTCTTCTATGGATGTATCGAAGCAAACTGAGGCAAATTGCAGAACCTGATCTTGAGCATTGATGCCATACTCATTAATAGCAGTGGTAACAAAGTTCAACAATGAACGATGTTCTATCATTACCCCCTTGGGTTTACCTGTAGAACCGGATGTATAAATAATGTATGCCAGGTTATTGAGTTGAACGTCACTAACTGGGTTGGCTGTACTTTGGGAAGCTATTTCTGCCCAATCTGTATCTAAACAAATGGTTTTGCTGGTATAACCTGTCAGTTTCTCTTGGAATCTATTTTGTGTGAGTAAAATACTGAGTTGGGTATCTGAGATCATCTCAGTTATCCGTTCTTGGGGATAAGCAGGATCAATGGGAACGTAAGCACCACCAGCTTTGAGAATCCCCAGTAAACCAGCAATCATTTCTAGGGAACGATCAACACAGATACCAACTAAGGTTTCGGGTTTGACTCCTAAACTTTGCAGATAGTGGGCAATTTTGTTAGCGCGATCGCTCAATTCTCGGTAAGTTAATTTTTGCCCATTCTGCTCTAGAGCGATCGCATCCGGTGTTAACTCTACTTGCAGTTCAAATAACTTATGGATACACTGATTTTGTGTATCTTCCTTGTCTGTTTGATTCCATTCCCCTAGCAATCTTTGTTGAGATGGAGTCAACAGAGGTAGTTCTCTAATCTGTTGATTTGGCTGAACAACTATTGTTTCTAGTAAATTCTGATACTGGTCTACCATCTGTTGGATTGTGGCAGCATCGAATAAGTCGGTGTTATGTTCCCAAATCACGGTGATACCTTTGTCTCTGCCCTGTTGCTGGGAATTGGGTATGATTACGACATCCAAATCAAACTTTGTTGACTTGTTGCTCAAGGCTACATTAGTAGTGATTTTCAAGCCTGGAAGAATCAAATCTGGCAGGGGAGTATCATGGAAGCTGAACATCGCTTGGAACAGGGGATTATAACTCAGATTCCGTACTGGCTTGAGAACCTCTACCACTTTATCGAAAGGTAAATCTTCATTGGCAAAGGCTTCTAGGGTGGTTTCACGCACTCGACTTAGCAACTCGCGAAATGTGGGATTACCAGACACATCGGTACGTAATACCAAGTTATTGACAATCATGCCAATTAACCCCTCAACCTCACTTTTGCGTCGATTAGCAACTGCTGTCCCGACACACAGATCATCCTGTCTGGTGTATCTGCTTAACATCACCAGAAAAGCTGCCAAGGTGGTCATAAATAGGGTGACACCTTCTTGACGGCTTACAGCGTGTAGTGATTCGCTCAGTTGAATGGGTAACTCTACTCTAATTTGAGTACCATTATAGGTTTGCTCTGTTGAACGGGGGCGATCCAATGGTAATTCTAATAGGGGAGAACTACCGGATAATTTCTTTTGCCAGTAGGCTAATTGGGCTTGGGCTTCCTGGCTTTGCACCCATTCTCTCTGCCAACTTGCAAAGTCTACAAACTGGATTGGTAATTCTGGCAGTGGGGAGGGATGACCCTCACAGAAGGCTTGATAAAGTGCTAAAAACTCTTTCAAAAAGACGTTATTGAAAGACCAGCCATCATGAACCATGTGATGTTCAATGTGGACTAAAAGATGGTCTTGGTCATTCAACTTTAACAATAACCATCTGACTAAAGGCAATTTATCCAAGTAAAAGGGCTTCTTTACCTCTGCATCAAATAGACGTTGAATTTCTGCTTCTTGCTCTGACCCCGTAAATTTCTGGATGTCTACGACGTTTAATTCAATTGGTAAGGATGAGTGGATGACCTGAAATAACCGTCCATTGACTGCTGGAAAAGTTGTGCGGAAGATTTCATGTCTTTGCACAATCTCACTGAGACATTTTTTGAGGACTATGACATCGAGGTGTCCCTGAAATCTGAGAGTTGCTTGAGCTTGGTATGCTGTATTTTCGGGTGCTACTTCCTGGATGAAGTACACGCGCTCTTGAGCAAAGGAAACAGGTAACATTCCAGCCCGTGAAATCCTTTGTATAGCAGGACTTTGTAGTTTTTGTTCTAGGAGTTCATGCTGTTGAATGACACTAGCTAAACCCGCTACGGTAGGATTAGCAAAGATGTTTGCAAACGATAACTCAACTTGAAAACTGTCGCGTACACGGGAAAGGATTTGAGCCACTATCAGGGAATGTCCACCGAGATTAAAAAAGTTGTCATTAACTCCTATTTGCTCAAAACCTAGTAAATCAGCCCAAATAGCCGCTAATCTTTCTTCAATTGGGTTACGAGGTGCAACAAAGCTTTCTTCTAAATCGGGGCGTGTGCGATCGCAAACTGGAAGATTCTGACGATCTACTTTGCCATTGGGGGTGAGGGGTAAAGAATCTAAAACGACAAATACCCCTGGAATCATGTATTGAGGTAGATTTTCTTGAAGTAAGTTTTTGAGGGTAGTAACAATTGCTTCCGGCTTTTGATTCAGAACCACATAAGCAAGCAGCCGTTTATCTCCAGGAATGTCTTCACGAGCAATTACCGCCGCTTGCTTAACATCTGGGTGTTGAATTAACAACTTCTCGATTTCATCCAATTCTATGCGGAAGCCGCGAATCTTGACTTGATTATCCACTCGCCCCAGAAACTCAATGTTGCCATCTGGTAAATAACGAGCTAAATCACCAGTTTTATATAATCTACTCCCTTCTGTCTTCTTAAATGGATTGGAAATAAATTTTTCCTTAGTTAATTCTGGACGGTTCAGGTAGCCTCTAGCTAACCCATCACCACCAATATATAATTCACCCGGAACGCCAATAGGAACGGGTTGAAGATTGTGATCAAGAATATAAATTTGTATATTAGCGATCGCCCGGCCAATGGTTGGTTGAGTTTCCCCAAAAGTACATTCTGCAACTGTGGCACAAACAGTTGATTCCGTTGGTCCATAAGCATTAAAGAAACGCCGCTCTTTTGACCATTGAGCGATCAATTTTGGATTACAAGCTTCTCCAGCAACGATGAGAGTTTGCAAGTTTGGCAATTCCTCTTTGGGCAAAGCTGCTAGTGCTGTGGGTGGTAGTGTGGCGTGAGTGATTGATTGTTGACGCAAAAATCGGATTAAGTCTATACCTGGACGCAAAGAATCTTGATTTCCCAGATAAAGACTAGCTCCAGAACACAAGGCCATCACAATTTCCCAAACTGAAGCATCAAAACTGAAAGAAGCAAACTGGAGAACACGGCTATTTTGGTTTACGCCAAACAGTTTTACTTGTGCTTGAGCAAGATTACATACCCCTCGATGCTGAATCATTACACCCTTTGGTGTGCCTGTAGAACCAGATGTATAAATCACATAGGCTAGATTTTCTGCCGTAACATCGCTAGTAGGATTTTCTTGATTTTGGCGAGTAATTAATTCCCAATCTTGATCTAAACAAACTGTTTTTGCACCACTGTCAGCAAAGCTTTCTACAAACTTTTGTTGTGTTAACAGCACTTGTACTTGTGAATCTGAAAGCATGAACGATAAACGCTCTTTGGGGTATGTGGGATCTAGTGGCAGATAAGCTGCACCTGCTTTGAGAATTCCCAATAGCCCGACGATCATTTCTAGGGAACGTTCAACACTAATCCCTACTAGAACTTCTGTTCCTACACCTAAAGATTGTAAATAATGAGCTACTTTATTGGCTTGGTGATTCAACTCTTGATAGGTAAGTTTTTGCCCATCAAAAACAACAGCAATATTATCTGGAGTTTTTTCCACTTGTGCTGCAAACAATTCATGTATGCACAAATGTTGAGGATAATCCACCGTGGTATTATTCCATTCTACCAATATTTGATATTTTTCTTGCTCAGTTAAAACGGGCAAATTCTCAAGAGAACTATTTGAGTTAATCACCATTTCTTCCATGATTTTTGTATGTAAATTGCTGATTTTACTAAGGTGGTAAATAATTAATACTTACTTGTTTTTTAATTTAAGCTTAATAAGCTTGATTTTTGTATTTCAGATTGTATTCCAGGAAAATTTATCTATTTTTAGGTAAAGTATTCTAGAATTATGGCCAAGTTTTCTGGTGTTATAGAAATGGCCTATGAGAGATTCATCTAGTGTAATCGGACTCAGAGGCCATTTTTTATCTCATCCTGATTTATTTGATTTTGGTGAGATTGTCCGTACTTGGGAGTTCTGGACGTTGGAAAAGTAGAAGTTTCAAAAACCCTTTAATTTAATGGCATTTGTTTGAGAATGTCACCAAATTTAAGCATGAAATTATGCTTCTACTGCTACTTCTTCATCTTCATAAACAATTTCTACTGTTCTTGGTTCTTCACTCACTTCTGATTCTGTCGCTGTATGGGTTGCTGATTCTACGTGAGTGGTTAATTTGGTTTTTAGCTGGTCGGAAATGGGTAAATCATTGATTTCTTTGACAAGCGCCCTTATAGATTCGTTTTTGGTTCGTTCTGAATAAACTGCTTTGAGAATAGCTTCAAAGCCATAAATACCTACTGTATCTCCTACAACTCCTACTAGCCCCAGTAAACCGATACCTCCAAGGATACCAAGTGGTCCTCCTAATGCTGTGAGTGCCGCAACAATAGCGGCATTACTACCTGCTGATGCAACTGTTAAGACTACAAGAATTATGCCAGGAAGACCTAGCCCAGCTAGTTTTTTTGCGATTTCGTCGATGTTCATGATCTAAGATCCTTAAATATTGTTAGTGGAAACGAAAAGTATTATCCTGTAATTTTTATCACAGTTTTACCCCTCCCTAACCCTCCCCTTAGTAAGGGGAGGGGACTTGATTTTCCTGTTTTCTCCCAATATATCGGGGGGACTAAGGGGAGTAAGCAATTATACCTGATATCACTTTTCAAACATCCTCTCAAGAAGATAACTGTCTCTTTGGCTTAAATCAAGCTAATTTTTTAACATTTTCCTTTCTATTTAACCTCAATTTCTGGCAATAGTCAATGCAATAATTGATCAGAAAACCTAAATTCAGGAAATTTATAAAAGCCAACAATCCGCTAATGAATTGATAGCTAAAATATGATTTTGATATGTACTGCTCAAACTCTTAGTGTTAATCAAGAATCTGGCTGTTTTCTATTTTTACAAAAGATATATTCACCGTTCTCAGAGATGGTAAATATTTTTTACTTTCTGATTTTAGATGATTTTGTAATTTTATTTTTATCTCCTGGCAAATTGGTAAATCTTGAATTTCGTAGAGCAGCGATCGCAAAGTTTCGGTTTTGCTGCGTTCTGAATAGACGGCTTTAAGAATAGCTTCAATTCCGTAATCAGCAATGAGATCACCTATCACCTTTGTCAGACCCAGTAAACCTATACCGCCAAGGATACCAAATGGTCCTCCTGCTGCTGTTAGCACGGCAACAATGGCAGCATTACTACCTGCTGATGCAAATCCTAAAATCAAGAGAATGATTCCAGGAAGACCGAGACTTGCAAGTTGTTTCACAATTTCATTCACTGTAATCACCTAACATTTAATTCACCCTCCTCATCTATTAAACCTGTGTTTAGCAACTTGATTTTCAATCAAGAATGTGGCTGATTTTGCCTTTTATAGCTGAGATAGCCACAGTTCTGGGCGAGGCTAAATAGTTTTTCCCTGTAGGATCGCCACTGCGTCCTTTAAAATTGCGATTGGTTGCATAAACACCTGTTTCTTCTTTGTTTAAAACGCCAATTCCCGAATTTATACAAGCACCACAACCTGACTTAAGAATAGTTGCTCCTGCTTGGGTAAAAATGTCCATGTATCCTAATGCTTCTGCTTTTTCCCGAATTTCTACGGAAGCAGGAACAATAAATAAGTTTACACCATCTGCGACTCGGCGATCCTGTAAAACTTCGGCGGCCTGAGCCAAATCGTATAATTTACCTCCTGTACAAGAACCAATAAAGGCTTTGGTAATGGGG
>JAKOGY010000022.1 GCA_028658405.1 Dolichospermum sp. ST_sed8
AAATCCAGATTAAACGCTCCTAAACTAAATTCATATCAAGCGTTCAAAAGCAGGACAGTAACCATCTATAAACTAATATCCTGAAAATCCTCAAATCCTGGATATCCTGATTCAGACAAATACAACTTTCATCACCAAACAAACCATCTATAAACTAATATCCTGAAAATCCTAAAATCCTGGATATCCTGATTCAGACAATTGAGAGAGATTCATATCCCCGACTTCTGAAGTCGGGGATATGGCAGATTAAGCCACAACTTCCACAGGTTTGGCTTCTGGTAACAACCGTTTCACACCTTGCTTGACAAAAGCTTCCAACACAGCCATTTTTTGATTTTGCTGGAATACACTTTGCAAAACTTGACGCAGTTTGTCGAGATTTAAAGCACTTCCAGATTCTAAAGCAATTTCTTGCTGTTCAAAATATGCCACTAAACTTAATCCGGCTACTCTTGTGAGGTAAGCAGCACTAACTCCCTCTACCATTCCCCCAGCGACAAAGGTAGCAACGTTAGTTTTAAGAATACCTGTGACAGCCCTAGTTGAAAGTTCTACTAAACCTAATTTCAACATTAAACTTCCCATAGTTCCAGCTACTTGTTGCGCTTGTTCTAAGGAAATTTTCTGCTGATAAATATTACCCAAATCTATGACCATTTGAGCAGTAATCGCCGCAGTTGCTAGAATATCCAAAGCAGGTACGGGATTAGCGAAAGCTGCTGCTGCTGCAATCCATTGATATTGTTCTATAAACGGTGTAGAGCGATCGCGTCTCACGCCATTTAAACAATTTTTAGCTTCAGCTTTTAGTAATAATACTTTGCGGTTGGTGGTATTACAAACTAGCTGTTCTCCTTGCTGTCCCACAACTTCCGTTAATTGTTGTGTCAATTGCTGGATATCTGGCGTTGGTTGTTCCATCCATTCTTGGAAAGAACCATCTTCTTTATGTTTCCGCACTTTCACAGCTACGGGAGAAGCCGCAGTCGCAACTACATTTGCACCAATGCGCTGTTTTAATGATTGTAAAACTGTAGCGCGTTCTTCTGGCTGATACTGGTCTTGTTTGTTGAAAACTAGCAATGTCGGCTGTTTTGCGGCTTTTAGCTGTTGTAAAACCTGAAATTCTGAATCTGTTAAATCACCGTTTGTCAGAAATAAGACAAAATCAGATTTTTGCATTTCTGATAAAGTGACAACATCAGAATTTTCACCAACTACCGCAAATAAAGGCGCTGTTTCGGCAAAATGTAAAGACATTCCCGGAAACGCTTGGGCATTTTTTACAACTTCAATAATCGTACTTTTACCTACAGATTTTCCACCAGTCACGGCAATGGCAATTTCCTTTCTATCTAGTTCTAAAGGTAATTTAGCCAGGTTTTCTCGGAGAATTTCTAAAGCAGGATGAGTAGCTGCTTCTTGAGCAAGCTGATTAATTATTACTTCGATTTGAGCGATCGCTTTATCTACAGATGCCCGGTTTACAAGTATATCATTTAGCTGTTCACCTAATTGGGGCTGATTTTTGTTGAATAACCACAAACCCCCACTGACAGCTAAAGCACTCAAAAGTCCAAATTCTCCCACTTGAACTATTGAATCATGCCAACTGTTTAACATCCACAGGGAGAACGATAGTCCTAGTCCTCCCACTAATATTGGTCGTTGTAACTTCACAATTCTGATTCTCCACGCGAGCAAAAAGCTTTTACTCCACTTTAGTTTAAAACTTGGTACTCCGATTGAGGTTGGTGAACAAATTTCTTCTGATGCTGAAAACTAGCAAGCGGCTAAAAACATTCTTATTGCTATCTATAAACAATACATCAAATTTTTTTGATTAATTGTTTTATTTAATGATAAGGTAGATATTGACATATCAACTTTTTTTGAAATAATAGGTACATAGGACAAATACTCTGCTCACTAATTATACAGGTAAAATCAGTGAATAAAACAGCAACCAAATTAGTCTTAACCTTCGGAATATTAGCATTAACAACCAGTTTTACAAATACGTCTGGTCTTGCACAAAATATTAAACAACCAACTGAAGCGACAAAAATCACTAACTCTACCACTGACACAATTATCAAAGTAGACGGTTCTAGTACCGTATATCCCATTACCGAGGCTATAGCCAAAATATACCAATCCAACCCTAAAAATAATAGTCAAGTAAAAGTTAGTATTTCTGGTACTAGCGGTGGGTTTGAAAAATTTTGTACTGGTAAAATAGATATCAGTAATGCCTCTCGGCCAATTAACCAGTCGGAAATGGCAGCTTGTAAAAAAAATGGTGTAAGCTACATGGAATTACCCGTAGCTTTTGATGCCCTAACTGTTGCTGTTAACCCCCAGAACAGTTGGGCAAAAGACATTACAGTAGCCGAATTGAAAAAAATATGGGAACCTGCGGCTGAAGGAAAAATTACAAAATGGAATCAAGTCCGCGCTTCTTGGCCAGATAGTCCAATTAAATTATATGGTGCTGGTGGTAAATCTGGAACATTTGATTATTTTACTGAAGCAATTGTCGGTAAAGCCAAAGCCAGCCGCAAAGATTACACAGCCAGTGAAAATGATGATATTTTAGTTACTGGTGTTAATAAAGATCCTAATGCTTTGGGTTACTTTGGTTATGCTTACTACGAAAAAAACAAAAATAAGCTAAAACTTGTAGCAGTTAATAGTGGTAAAGGTGCTGTTTTACCATCACCAGAAACAGTAGAAAAAGCCAAATATCAACCACTTTCTCGACCTCTATTCATTTATGTGAATCTTCGGTCTAGTAAAAACAAAACTTTGGTGTATAATTTTGCAGATTTTTACATTAAAAATGCGGCAAAAACAGCCAGTTCTGTTGGCTATGTTCCTTTATCAGAGGAAGCTTACAAACTAAATTTTATCCACTTGTATAAGGGTAAAGCCGGAACAGTATTTGGTGGCAAAGCTGAGTTTAACCTGACTCTTGGGCAATTATTACGCAAACAAAAGCAATTTTAGTAATTAATAAAAATTATGACAATTAGAGTAGGAATAAATGGATTTGGCCGCATAGGACGGTTGGCACTCCGTGTGGCTTGGAATTGGACAGAAATAGAATTTGTCCACATTAATGAAACTAAAGGTGGGACAGAAGCAGCAGCACATTTACTCAAATTTGATTCTGTACATGGACGTTGGCAACCAGAAGTAGAATCTATAGAAAACCAAGTTGTTATTGATGGTAAATCCCTAAGTTTTACTGAACATTCTCAACCGAGTGAAGTTGCTTGGGAAGACTTTGGTGTTGATATAGTTTTGGAATGTTCTGGTAAGTTTAGAACACCTGCTACCCTTGACCCTTATTTTAAAAGAGGTGTGCAAAAAGTAATTGTTGCCGCACCTGTGAAAGAAGAGGCTTTAAATATTGTCATGGGCGTAAATGATGACCTCTACGAATCTGACAAACATCATTTATTAACAGCAGCTTCTTGTACTACCAATTGTTTAGCCCCAGTCGTAAAAGTAATTCATGAAGGCTTAGGAATTAAGCATGGAGTAATTACTACAATTCATGATAATACTAATACTCAAACTATAGTAGATACACCTCATAAAGATTTGCGTCGCGCTAGAGCCACAAGTATGTCATTAATTCCGACTAGCACAGGTTCAGCAACAGCTATTGGGTTAATTTATCCAGAATTGAATGGTAAATTAAATGGTTTAGCAGTGCGTGTAGCTTTGTTAAATGCTTCTCTAACAGATTGTGTATTTGAAGTAGTCCGACCAACAACAATTGCAGAAATTAATGGTTTATTAAAAGCTGCATCAGAGCAAGAACCATTAAAGGGAATTTTGGGTTATGAAGAACGTCCTTTAGTATCTATTGATTATAAAGATGATCCTCGTTCTTCGATTATTGATGCCCTTTCTACAATGGTTGTCAATGAAACCCAAGTGAAAATCTTGGCGTGGTATGACAATGAATGGGGTTATGCAAATCGCATGGTGGAATTAGCCCGAAAGGTGGCTTTAAGTTTGCATAAATAATGGTTTTTGATGAATGATGTGGGGTATTTGATTTACCCCATTTCTTTAATTCCTGAATCCTGTTTTTTGACTCCTAATATATTTACGATTTTGAATTTTTAATTATGGCTTCTACTACTGCTTCTAATTCTAATTTCAAGAATTATGTTCTGGTGACACTGGCATACTGGGGGTTCACCTTGACTGATGGAGCTTTGAGAATGTTGGTGTTGCTCTATTTTAATAAAATTGGTTATACACCCATTCAAATTGCTTCTCTGTTCCTGTTTTACGAGGTATTTGGAGTTGTTACAAACTTTCTCGGCGGTTGGATTGGTTCTCAGTTTGGTTTAAAGGTGACTCTTTACACTGGTATTGGGTTGCAGGTGTTTTCCTTAATCATGCTGTCTTTTCTTAATCCAGGTTGGGCGCAGTGGCTTGCAGTCCTCTATGTGATGGTTGCACAGGCATTTTCGGGAATTGCTAAGGACTTAACCAAGATGAGTTCTAAAAGCGCCATTCGCTTGGTTGTGCCTCAAGATGCTCAATCTTCTTTGTTTAAGTGGGTGGCGGTGCTGACAGGTTCTAAGAATGCTTTGAAAGGTGTCGGTTTCTTTATTGGTAGCGCCCTTCTCAGTTCTGTTGGCTTTATTAATTCTCTGTGGATTATGGCTGGAGGACTTTCTGTAATTATGTTTTCTGGGTTAATGCTGCCTAAAGGTATGGGGAAAATTAAGAAAAAGGTCAAATTTAGCCAACTTTTTTCTAAAAGCGCAGAAATTAATATTCTCTCGGCGGCACGATTCTTTTTATTTGGGTCTAGAGATGTATGGTTTGTTGTAGCTTTACCAGTGTTTTTACGGCAGACTTTAGGCTGGTCTTTTTATCAAGTGGGAGGGTTTTTGGCTTGTTGGGTAATTGGTTATGGCATAATTCAGTTTTTAGCACCAACACTCATACAGCGGTTTGGTTCTGGCCGTCCACCCCAATCTCAGACTATTCGGTTTTGGACATTTACTTTAACGGCTGTTCCTGGTGCGATCGCTCTGGCACTACAATTAGGTTTACCTCCTAATCTTGTAATTATTAGTGGACTTTTAGTTTTTGGTGTCGTATTTGCTTTTAATTCTGCTGTTCATTCCTATCTGGTTTTGGCATTTACTGATGATGACAAAGTTGCCTTAAATGTAGGTTTTTACTATATGGCAAACTCCGGTGGTCGTCTTGTGGGGACGGTGTTATCTGGCTTAGTTTATCAAATATTTGGACTAGTTGGTTGTCTGTGGACATCAATGTTTTTTGTATTAGCAGCAGGTTTAGTTTCTCTGAAGTTACCTAATCCTCAACCTAGTAAATCTATAGCTTGGAAAGCTGGAGACGGAGAGTAATATTTATTAGTCTAAAGATATGCCATAGAAACAGGTATATCCTACCGTAGTTGGATGAATCAAAAATCTATTTGAGTTTTAATATAGTAGTGGGCAATCAGTGACAGTTTTTGCCTCTTACCCAAATACTAATTTGTAATAAATACACAATAACAACAAGATCCCCGACTTCTTTAAGAATTCGGGGATCTGAAATTAAACTTATAGAGGTTAATTAAGTGGAATATATAACTAAAAAACCGACTATCAAACGCCTTTCTTTTCTGGATCGCTTTTTGACATTGTGGATATTTCTCGCAATGGCAATTGGAGTCAGTTTAGGATATTTTTTCCCCACAGTAGAAGTTTTCATCAATCATTTTCAAGTGGGAACTACTAATATCCCCATTGCCATTGGTTTAATTTTGATGATGTACCCAGCTTTAGCAAAGGTAAAATATGAAGAATTAGGAGATGTATTTCGTAATATAAAAATTCTCGGACTATCATTATCACTAACTTGGATAATTGCCCCAATAGTGATGTTTACACTTGCTATTCTTTTTTTACGCGATAAACCTGAATATATGACTGGGTTAATCATGGTGGGAATAGCCCCTTGTATTGCTATGGTAATTGTCTGGAGTGACTTAGCTAAAGGAGACACTGAATATACAGCCGGATTAGTTGCTTTTAATAGTATTTTTCAAGTTTTCTTTTACAGCGTTTATGCTTGGTTTTTTCTTTCTGTTTTACCGCCTTTATTTGGCTTACAAGGAACTATTGTAAATATCAGTATTGGGGAAATTGCCAACAGCGTTTTTATCTATTTAGGTATTCCTTTTCTGGCTGGATTTATGACTCGCGTTGTTTTAGTGAAAGCTAAAGGTAAACAGTGGTATCATCAGCAGTTTATTCCCAAAATTAGTCCCATTACTTTAATCGCTCTTTTATTTACAATCATGGTAATGTTTAGTTTAAAGGGAAATTTGATTGTGCAAATTCCTCTGGATGTTGTCCGCATTGCCATTCCCCTAATTATCTACTTTCTATTGATGTTTTTGAGTAGTTTTTACCTAGCATGGAAAATCAAAGCTGACTATGCAAAAGCTGCTAGTGTGGCATTTACCGCTGCTGGTAATAATTTTGAATTAGCAATAGCTGTAGCTATTTCTGTCTTTGGAATTAAATCTGGTGTGGCTTTTGCTGCTGTCATTGGACCATTGGTAGAAGTGCCAGTCTTAATTAGTTTAGTCAGTGTATCTTTCTGGATCAAGAAACATTTTTTTCGCTCATCTCCACCAATAAGATTATAATTAAATACGTTTAATCTATTGATTTATTTAAATTTAATGAAAGTTGCTGATTTAATTACCTGGTTTGAAGAATGGGCAAATCCTACTTGGTGCGAAAGTTGGGATAATTGCGGTTGGCAAGTAGAACCCGGTATTTTGTCCACACAAGCGCGAGTCTTGGTGTGTTTAACTCCCACTTTAGCAGTCATGCAGGAAGCGATCGCTCTCCATGCTAATCTAATTTTCGCCCATCATCCCCTGATTTTTTACCCCCCCAAATCTTTCCGCACTGGAGAAGCTTTAACGGAAATGGTGCGGTTAGCTTTTACCCATAATATCGGTATTTACACCGCTCATACTAATTTTGACCAAGTTGCAGATGGAACTGCTGATGTTTTAGCGCAACTTCTCCAACTTCAAGAAGTATCACCCATTGTTCCTACCCAAGCAGGTTTAGGTTATGGGCGTGTAGGAATATTAAAACCTACTTTGACATTACAAGAGTTACTTAAAAATATTCAATCTCAATTAAATCCGCCCCATTTAATTTTTTCCCCAATGGCTGATTTACAACAGCAAATTTCACGGGTAGCTGTTTTAGGTGGTTCGGGTGCAGGTTATATTTCAGAGGTAGTTAAAACTAATGCCCAAGTTTATCTAACTTCTGACTGTAAATTTCATCAATTTCAAGAAAGCCGTGATCGTAATCTTGTATTAATTGATGCTGGTCATTATGCCACAGAACGTCCTGCTTGCGATCGCTTAGTCCAGAAATTTCAAGCCATTAACTTAGATTGGGTGCAATTGAGCCAGCAAGATGAAGATTTTCGGCAGTTTTTAACCTAGTTAGATCACCGTAAACTACCCATACTAAGTAATACTTACTTTTTTGCTAAGATTGTGAAGTGTTTGTAAATTTTCCCGCTGTATTTTTCATTATACAGCACCGTCATCCTCATAAATTGTCCGTAAAAATCCTGAGATAAAGAAGCATTATTTCTATTTTCGTGATTTTGATCACTATATTTATGTAATGAGAAGCACTATAAATAGATGGTTTGCATCAATGTATTTGAAAAATAATTGTTGCAAAATAAAAATAATCAATTGCTCTCTTATATTTTTAGTTATCATGATTCGTTCACTGGTTAAATCGGCCTTCCAAACTGGATGTCTGAGTGTTGCATCTGAGGGTTTAATCCATCAAGTGCTAACAACCAGATGTTATCAGTCGAATGATTTGGTGGCTCTTGCTGCACTTAATGATGAAATTATCCGTGGCAAAATTAAACGCGAAGCACCTGCTCATAACCTATTGAAATTTGATGCTCTCAACAATCACCGATAACTAACTTTGAACAAACGCATAAAAATTAACTTGATTAATTTTACTCACTTGCATACTGCATATAAGATTGTTGATTAAATGTATGAAATTACTTTTGCCGTACTGAAACCTATGTAGAGATGTGTTCTTATAATATCTCTACACATAAATTTATATCTTGTTTAAGTAACGCCTTTTTCATATTACTCAAATATTTATACTCAAAAAATTATTCACCAAATAGGGCAATAGATGCGTGGAGGAAGTGCCAACTTAGAATTTATTCGCCGTGACCGAAAAATTTTAGATTTTGGATTTTAGATTTTGGACCCTAGAATTTTCGGTACAGGTTCCCCGCCTCTTCAGGGCGGAATTAATCCAAAATCGCCAATCTAAAATTCTCAAGCTCCACACTTGAGGGTGGAGTCAATCCAAAATCCAAAATCGCAAATCCAAAATTGGCTGACATGATAGAATTAATTAGCAAGTAGGAATAACCATCAACGCAAGGAAGTGTTTTATTAAGGAGAAACCCCTGATTTATCTCGTCTCGGCATAGCCGTAGCCTGGGTAAACAAGCAATGGTAAATCATGGAGCGTTTAACATTAAAAATTGATGGACTCACAAAAGCAGCAAAAAAAATCAAAAGTAAGCGCAATTGCAATACCTGTCGTACTGGTAGTTGTCTTGAGCGTCTAGGAGGATAATTGACTATCCTTTTTAAGCAAGTCTTAAAGAATCTGCGTGTCTTTAGACCGCAGAGTGTCAAGGTTAAGAAATTAAAAATAATGTTATCATTTATATATGATATATATTATAACCTTGGAGAAAATCTTCTAGATACTATCTACTCGGTTGTCTGTACTTAGCTAGATAGTCTGGTTAAACGGCAGAAAGCTGTGTTATGTTCAGAATAATATTTTTATTGGTAAAGCGTGCTACCAAGGATAACTAACTGTCCCTGGAAGTAACGCCAAATCAAACAAAAATCTCTGTAGATGTTAACATTTGCCACAGCCGTTCAACTAATGCGGTAAACTAAAGCTTAAGACCCAAAATTTCATCTAAAACTAATGACTAAAAATAAGTGGTAAAATTGAGTCACTAAACTTACTAGGTTTTCACTACGAAATTCACCTCTTAGAGGCTGATATTTCCGGGATAAAACCCAAATCTGACAGGTTTAACTACGTTGTATAAAAAGGCAGAAGCACTACATGCTACACCGCAAAATTTATCAACTGTGTTGCGACGGGCGGGAGGTATGTGTTTTTTTGCGGGATCAGCAACGCTGGATAGAGCGGGCCCGCATCATTGATATCGAAGGCGATTTAGTGACTTTACGCTATGAAACAGACGAAGAAGATGAGCTTTGCTCTTGGGAGGAAATGGTTCGTCTCGAAAGCATCGGATCTGTTACTCAAAAATTAGCTTCAGTGCAACGCGGTAATATAGATCCGCTGACAACTGAGGACTGTCCAGAAGCAGAGCGTATCCCTAACCCTTATACTGACCTAAATCCAGATTAAACGCTCCTAAACTAAATTCATATCAAGCGTTCAAAAGCAGGACAGTAACCATCAAGGGTAACTTTGAAATTATATAAGGGGGCAGCGGGGTTCCAACACCGTTGCCCTCTTTGGTGTCGGCAGCTACCACAGCAAGCAACATCACCAGAATTAGGACGAAGGTTATTTGAGTTTAATAGTTCTCGTGGAGATAACCCCCGGAATACCAAATCTTCACCCTGCCAACGCGCTTCTATTAAACCTGTATCAGCAAATTGTCGCCAGCGGGGATCTGCCGTCACTGCATCGGGGAGAGTGATAGTAATAACAGTTCCTAACTCTGTCAATTCCCCCTCATAATTAATTTCTGGGGGCGCAGGTTGTAAAAATGTTTCCCCAATCGGTAATTCTACTAGAGTCCCGGCTGCTGGTGAATGAACATGATAGCGGTTTTGTAACTCTTCTAAACAAGTTAGGTCTGCTAGATAACTAGGAGAACCATGCACAAAAATCACGTGCTGGGGTCGTAAATTATGAATGAGTTGAGTTGTTCCCGGTCCATCACTGTGTTGCGCTAAAAGATAACTTTCAACTTTTGTCGGCGCTAAATATTCTTGATTAACTTTAATATCAATTTTTTCAGGTAGAAGAATCAGCCAATTGCCTCTGTCAGCTTGGCAGTATTTACGTAAATCTGCGGAAGAATCCGTGATGACAATACAAGGAGATGTCCCTAAAGTTGCCAGATTTTCCGGTTTTAATCTGCGAACACGAGGTTTTACCCGTTCATCCCAAAATAAGGGTTGATGACGGGCAAAATTCTGCACTGAAGCCGGAAAATGGGGTAAAAGTTCTAAATAGGCATCGCAACCAGCGGCCACAGCACCATCAACCCAAATGTCTAGATCTCTGCCTGTAAAGTGGTGATGAGAACGTAACAGCATGAGTAATTCTTGACCTAAACCTAAAGCTGGTGCTGGTAAAATTACTGAATAGCTTTCATCTGTTCCAGCGGCGCTGATAGCGCGATGAATCCTTTCTGCTAGTTGATTTTCTTGGTTACGACGATGGGGATGACGGGATGTTCCATAACTACCTTCAATTAATAGTACGTCTAAATTTAAACCTCTAAGTTCATCCAGTCGTAAGCCTTCTACCAAACGGGAGTTGGATAGGAAAAAATCACCCGTGTAAAGTAACTTATAATCGCGGTTGGGGGTGTGGTAAGTGAGGAGGATAACCACAGCACCGGGTAAATGACCTGCGGGAAATAATTCTACTATTAAATTTTCTCTGATTTCTATAGGCGATCGCAATGGTAACGCCTGACAAAATGAAGAAATTCTGGGTATCTCTTCTTCTAGCCAATTTAACGGTAATAATTTCGTTGTTACCTCACTAGCATATATGGGCAACAAGGGAAAAGCTTGATGTAGTGTTAATAAACCTCTAGCATGATCTGGATGAGCATGACTAATTAAAACCAAATCCGCTGGCATTGGTGATGTACCACTTTCTGCCGATTCAGTTAAATTCTGCGCTACAGGTGAAATATTTGTCAAGCCGAAATCTAACAGGATACGGTGCGAACCCATTCTCACCAGTAGACATACACCCTCATCTTGATGCTGAACACTATAGGGTAAACATTCTAGCTCATTAGAGGTTTCGACCGCATCAATTGATATATTATCCATCCTTTGCTCCTCACCTCCATCAAACTATTGGCTGAGAAATTTGGCTTTTAGCAATATTTTTCAGCAAAGTTCTAAAAGTTGCAAACCTTGGTTATAACTCTTATTAATGTGCAGAACCATTACCATGATAGTCTTTAGAATCATAAAAGCCATTTTTCGTACCAAAGAATAAGCACGAAACCGTAAATATAACAGTTAAACCCACTAAAATCAGCTTGATATCCATTGATTTTTTATCCTTGAACTCAGATTTTTTAATCTTATATCAGTGTTTTTGCCTTTGGGCAGAATCACGAGAAAATCTTTACCATGATTAGGTTCTATGTAAATATAGCACTTTTATGGTATGGTCAGGGGCAACTTGTCAGAATCAAGATGTCCAGGATTAGAGGATGAAGACAGGGATTTTATCACCAACTACCTATAAGCGATTATAGCGGTTATCGCTCTTGATGCAATATAATCGAGGGCGCAGACCCTGCGCCCCTACAGAGTTTGCGATTGGCTGACTGTATCTCACTCAAGTGCATACCGCTATATTAGGTCGCGCTTCACTATTGCCCTATTCAGCATTTAAGCTTTTGAGAATTTGCTGGGCTAACAATTCCTTAATTTCTGTATGTCTGGGTACAGCTTTAATGACCTTTGGCGAATTTATCAAAACAGTTTATAATGAAATAGATTTTGGTGAGAAACTTACGGTATGTCAGTAACCCAACCCTAAAGGGACTGGGCTTGCAAGAGTAATCAAGCAAGCCGTGCTGACCAGACCACCCACAAGCGATGTCGAAGGGTAGCCGTTATTTGAGTCACGACACCCACCGAATGCGTAGCTAGTTCCCTGCTCTGTCATTTGCAATTAAACAGTTTTAAGGTAACAGAAACAGTGTTGCAAGTCTAAAAAGCTTTTATAACGCAGTCGTTGCTAACATTACCCCAGAAATGGGAGTTGGTTTCCAGATTCCAATCAAAAATCTGGTTTCAATTTAATATCCACAGCGGTTAAAACCGCACGTGTCGCTTCCCTCTCAGGGCTAAAGCCGCTGAGTTTCCCACTTACCGGGTATTCTTATGAAAAAATTTCAAGGCGGTTAAAACCGCTCGTGCCGTTTCCCTCTCACCGGCTAAAGCCGCTGAGTTTCCCACTTACCGGGTATTCTTATGAGTATTTTTCCCAGGATTTTATTCCACAGCAAATCTTGATCAGCGATCACTCTTAATATTAATTAACTTCCTCATCAAAAATTATAAGATATGCACTCTCAGCCACTTTCAAAAATCTCTACAAGATTTGCATGAACGAAAAACGGAGAAATTTCATCAAAATTAACACACTAGGATTATACTCAACATGGCTTAATTATTTGATTTGATTTAAGTGGGTAGAGTCCAGGTCCCAACCGTTTTGAGTATAAATAAAGTACAACTCTTGATGGATGTAATCTGTCCTTGGGTTAGACAGTCGTTACCAAGAATTGTAAGTTAATAAATTCACGTTCCTTAGAGGGTAATATCTTCTCCACGCTCAGTAAAGCGGACATCTTTTATTTTCCACTGGGAATTACTAATTAATGTTTTGCGGACACTACTAAACAACGCAAACTGTTCACAACTAGAAAGAGAAGATACTTGTCGTTTTGACTCTGGTGAGACTCTCAAATCAACAATAGCAACACCATTCTTAACATTAACACGATAACCTGACACGCTAAAATCTGCTGTATTCTGTTCCTTGAATATTTTACCTATGGCCTCATTCATAGGTTCTTGGGCGGAAACGTCAGCTTTTTTGGGAATTAGCTCTTGACATTGGGCATCACTTGTGTATACGGTGACGTTTGTAGTTTTACCAGAGATAGCTTTAGTATTGGAATTATTGGTATATGGTTCAACTACAGGGGTTGGAGACTTTTGTAGTTTCTTTGGGGGACTGGTGTTAATTTTGCTATTTGGTGTTGTTTCTGGAGTTGGGTTATTAGCGGTGTTGTTAGTATCGCAACTACTAATAACAGTGGAGAATGCTACCAAAAGTAAGGATAAAAGATATTGTTTGTAATTGTACATATAGCAATTGTGTTTGATTTTTACAAGAAAATTCATCAGGGGAAGGAAAGAAAAAACCTGAATATCAATGATAACTACCTTTGTACCCATCCTATTTTATTTCTTGACTGATTAAATCAATAACTTCTAAAATATTCATACAAACACTTGAATAAACATTAAATTCTTCACTAATATGAACATGATGAGGAAAATTTGGTAAATTAGGAAAATGCTCCACATTATCCCATCTCTTTTTTAACTGAGTTTGAGTAGAATCCATCCATTGATGACGATAGGTTTCCGCAATACATTTATCTCCCTTGATTTTAAAAAATTCCACCACTTCTAAAAAATCACCATTAATTAAATTCAATCTGGCTCGAAAATAACCTTGATCAGATAATGCTCTTTCTTTAACAATAGTAATTTTATCAATTATAGGACTGGTGATTAATTTAGCTTTTATTTCGGTCAAATAATCCTGAATTATCATATTCAATTTAAGATTGAAGTAATGTTAAACGCTTTTGTAAATCCAACCACATTTGATAAAAAGCACTCCATTCAACAAAGTCTACGTTATCTCCTAATTGTCCGGTTTTAAATTGGCGATAGAAATCTTTAGATGATAATTGATACTGTTGCTCAAATTCTTGTAAATCGATCTCTAGTTCTTGAATTTGTACCTGAATATTATTTATTTCCTGAATAATAATCTTTCTGAGAGATAAAGCCAAAATATCACTATATCCGCCTTGTTCAGAAAGTGCTTCTAGGGTTTTTAATTGATTGATTATTTCTGCTTGGGTTGTCATCATTATTTTTTAATTGTAGATGGGGTTAATATTTATTATAACAGGGTAAATTAAATGAACTAAGTTATGTTCACTTTGTACAACGTTTGTAATAAATTTTACCGATTTTCATGAAAATATGAAGTTATATAAATTTTAGGTAGTTATTAAAACTTCCATACAATTAGATATATTGGTTGAGTGAAATAAAGTTGAGTTAGCCAATATAAAAATAGTCACAATATTATCATGCCTACCTTGATATATGCTAACTTTTTAGTATACTGTATCAATTGACAAAATAGATTAATTGTCAATATCCAAAATTATACATTAAGATAAGTAATTATTCAATCATAGTTTGTAAGATAATTTATGATTACCATAGATTAATTACATCGTACCATCATAATATCAATCACCAGTTAACATCCTGAAAATCCTTTAATCCTGTAAATCCTGATTCAGACAATTAACAAATCGCTGCATTAACAAAGTGAATAACATCTCCTAAACCAGCTTGAGTTTTCAGGTTTGTAAAAATAAAAGGTTTATCACCGCGCATTTTTTTCGCATCTCGTTCCATGACATTCAAATCAGCACCAACATAGGGAGCAAGATCGGTTTTATTAATAACTAATAAGTCAGATTTTGTAATACCTGGACCACCTTTACGGGGAATTTTATCACCAGCAGCTACATCAATTACATAAATGGTTAAATCTACTAATTCAGGACTAAAAGTAGCAGCTAAATTATCCCCACCACTTTCTAAAAAAACTAAATCTAAATCTGTAAATTTTTCTTCTAATTGTTCAATTGCAGCTAAATTCATGGAAGCATCTTCACGAATAGCAGTATGGGGACAACCTCCCGTTTCTACTCCTAAAATGCGATCGCTTGACAAAGCCTGAGAACGGACTAAAAACTGAGCATCCTCTTGGGTATAGATATCATTTGTCACCACTGCTAACTGATATTTTTCTCGTAAACCCTTACATAAAGCATCTACCAAAGCCGTTTTCCCCGAACCCACGGGACCCGCAACTCCCACTCTTAAAGCAGTCATAATGATTAACTCCTAAACAATCTAGTATACTGGGTTTCGTGCTGCATACTTGCTAAAGACAAACCCCAATTACAACATCCCAAATCATCATCTGCCATTGTGAGAATTTCCCCCACAGTAGAAGTTAATAAAGGTTGTAAACCCAGTAATAACTCTTGTCCCGCAGTTTGTCCGAGAGGAATAAGTTTAATACCAGCCGTAATTAAATTATTTGCCCAACTGTGTAAGTATGCTAATAAAGCAGCTTGAATATTTATATGCCAATGAGCGCAAGCTATGGCAAAAGCGATCGCATAATTGCCAGGATAACCCACAGCATTGACCACAGGCAAAATTTTCGGTTCTAGCTTACCTAATAATTGCATCAGAGACCGTCCCATTTGCCAACTAGCAGCCCGTAATTCCTCCGTATCTCTCGCCGCTGACAACCATAAATTCCACCGCTTTAAAGCCTCCAGATCACCTAACTGAACAGCATGGAAACCCCTCACCATTACCGCCGCATCTAGGCGAATTGAGCCATAAAGTAACTCAGATTTTAGCCAATTTTTAAGATTTTCAACATTAGTAATAGTACCATTTTCTATTAAGATTTCCAAACCTTCCGAATAGCTATAAGCACCAACAGGTAAAGCGGGACTTGCTAATTGTAAAATCGCCAAAAAATGGCTATGGGTGAGAGTGATTTCCATAAGCTCCTAACTCTGGTTGAAAAGGGACAATTTCTTCTTTAATTTCTAACCCCAATTGTGTTAACATAGCAGCTAGAACTACATCTGGAGATAAGCGTAAATAAGTGGGAGTAATTTCCACAGGGACATGACGATTTCCTAAATGATATGCAGCCCTTAATAATAAAGAAATTTCTGCCAATACAGTGATAACAGGTTCAGGTTCAGCAATAATTCTCATATAAATACTTTGGTTTTCATCTGTGAGAATATCGCCATCATGTAATACTGTACCTCTAGCTAAACGCAAAAAAACCTCCTTACCATCTGCTAATATAAATTTATGACGGCTGCGAGTCCGTTCTTGGGCAGTCAGGGAAAGAGTAATAGTCACTATAGCATCATTATTAGGTGGTTGACGTTGGGTAAAAGTCAGCATAATTCCCGAAATTAACTTAGATGATTTTGTAACTTTATTTATAGTAATTCATTCTCGATGATTGGTAAACAAAAAGATACCCGATTTATTATAAAAATCGAGTATCTTAAATTTTTGACTTGCAAATTTTTTTGACTAAGCAGGGACTGTATTTATCATTGATATATTAAATAATTCCTCATAATCATGGGAAAAATAGTCATAGAATTTGCGGAAATTTTCTGGAGAAACAGCAAGCTGGACAACAGCAAAAACAGCCCGCACATGAATAACAGCTATTGTAGGTTCTACCTTTTCTTTCTGACTGATACATTCAATAAATTCTTGTAAATTCAAAGATTGAATAGGTTCTGTTTCACCTCCATGCAAATATTCTCTCAACTCCTGGGGTATTTCTGCTGCTAATTTTTCTCTTTCATCACTAGGAATAATTTGTTTAATAATTTCCAAAGTAGAACGGGTAGCAACTTCTGCCTCTTGACGGGATTCTGATTGCGCTAGACTTTGGACATGGGTGATAAATTCAGTATATTCCATTTTTTTTATCTCCAGTATTTAAATCAATAACGAAATAATTATGAGTGGCAATACATTTCCTTAACTGAACAATATTGTTACTCCCCTCCCAGTATAAGATTACCTATCTTCCTCCTTCTTCCTTCTTCCTTCTTCCTTCTTCCTTCGCGTTCTTCGCTCCTTCGTGGTTCATTTAATCTATATTCGGTAGTGAGAAGGGAGTAAGATTGAATATTCTAAAACCTGAGCCTCCTAATTTAGAAAACTTACTTCAGTCTAACCTTTAAGCATTAACTTAACTTCGCTCTAAAGAAGTAGATAGAGATATATCTAAAGTGAGATTTCAGATCCCCGACCTTTTGAAGAAGTCGGGGATCTATTCTATTATTCTGGATGAGAATAAATAAACACAGAGCAAATTATAGATATTATACTCTGTGTAATATCTAGGGGTAATCTGCACCTTTAACCCTTAACGCTCTTTGCTTCTTAAATAATAAATTTAAGCTAATTTATATTAATATAATTCTATCCCTTGGCTGGTTCTTAAATACAATTTCTATTGTAATAGTAGGGACAATTCATCAATTATCCCTACAATATTGTCTGTTAGTAACGTATTGCTTGATATCGTCCTAAAGCCATTAAAGGGAAATACTGTTGATAAAGGTGATACTTCAAATAAAAATGACAAGGAAAACCAGTTCCTGTAAAGTAAATTTCATCCCAAGTACCATCTAATTTTTGTGTTTCCAATAGGTAATTAATCCCCTTTTCAATACTATCAAGAGCTAATTTACCCGTAGCTTCACCTGCGGCTATTAACCCAATTAAAGCCCATGCAGTTTGAGACGCTGTACTGTTACCTTTTCCCTTCAAACTAGGATCATTGTAACTAAAACAAGTTTCTCCCCAACCACCATCAGTATTTTGTACTTTCTCTAACCAAGCTGTACCCTGTTCTATGTTTTTACTATATTTCCGGGGATTTATTAAAGCTAAAGCCGATAAAACGCCGCTAGTTCCATAAATGTAATTTACACCCCAACGCCCAAACCAACAACCTTCTATTTCTTGTTCGGCTACGAGATAATCTAGAGACTTTTCTAAATTATTTGGTGGAATTGATAAATTACAGGCACCTAACATTTCTAATACTCTAGCTGTGACATCAGCAGTATTAGGATCAATCATAGCTTTCAAATCACCATAAGGTACCCAATTGAGCCATTCTTGGTCATTATCAAGATCAAAAGCTGCCCAACCTCCCGGTTTACATTGCATAGAAGCAATCCAATTTAAAGCCCTATCAATAGCTTGTTTTTTCAGTTCTTCATTTGGTAGTTTTGCTTGATATAAAGCCATAACAACCACAGCCGAATCATCCACATCAGGATAAAAGCGATTTTCAAATTCAAACGCCCAAGCCCCAGGTTTTCCCTGCTTGTTTTTGACGTTCCAATCACCATAATCCAGAATTTGTTTCTCTATTAACCATTCTCCAGCTTTCACTATAGCCGGATCATTTGCTGCAAAACCTGAATCAATCAAAGCCCGAATCGCCCAAGCAGTATCCCATACAGGAGAAACACAAGGTTGCACACAGTAATTATTTTCTGTTTCGATAGCAAAATTATCAACTGCTTTTAAACCCCGCTCTATAATTGGGTCATTAACATCATAATCTAAACATTTTAAAGCTAACAGAGAATTTAACATAGCGGGAATAATTCCCCCCCAATCACCTGTAACTTCTTGACGTTCTAAAATCCATTTTTCGGCGGCTTCAATACCTTCATGTCTGAAAGGAAGAAAATTTAAACTTTCTGCTAATTTAAAACCATCATCGAGAATATTAAAAATATCTGACCAATCACCATTTTTTGGTAATTCCCAACGGACATTATCCACACCTTCGGCATATAATTCATCTAAATTAATTGGTTGATCAATTTCAAAAATAGGTTTACGATCAAAAACAATTAATAATGGCACAGTGCTAGAACGCGCCCAACTCGAAAGTTCATAAATATTGAAAGGAAAATTATCGGGAAGCAACATTACCCAAGATGGTAAAGAAGGCAGTCCGCGCCAATTATAACAGCCAATTAAAGCCAGATGTAATTTTGTAAAAATGCGAGTTTTGCTAATACCACCTTTTGCTAAAATTAGCGATTTCGCTTTTACCATTACCGGATCTGTAGCAGGTACACCTAACAACCTCAAAGCCATATAGGCTTCTACAGTGGTATTTAAATCCCCACCATCACCATAAAACAATTCCCAACCTCCATGTTCTCGTTGTTGAGAACGGAGATAATTTTCAACTTTATGTAAAGGTCTGGTTTTGTCAGTTCCCCAAATCTTATGTAGTAAAACAGCTTCAGAAGTGATGGTAACATTAGATTCTAACTCTGCCCACCAATAACCATCAGGGTTTTGAATTGAAAGCAGATGTTGTTGACTAGCTGTAATCGCATCTACAACTTGCTTGACTTTTGCCCGATCTTGTGTTTGCATCAAATACCTACCTCAGCACCAAATAATATTCAATAACATAACCGAAATGAGAGAACATTATTCCCCAGAATTGAGTAAACATTGTATTCTGTCCAAGGAGCATGAGAATTAAATTTGTTTTTTAAATTTTGAATGGGGATAAAGCAACAGTTATGGCAGCAATTTTATTGAGTTCTACACTTCTATCCTTAGTCATTTGGTTATTTTTAATCTTATTTTGGGGGCAATTTTGGCGAGTTGATCAGCAATTAGAAGTAAATAAAAATACTGATATCACTACTTTGCCAACTGTGTGCGTAATAGTTCCCGCCCGCAATGAAGCCGATGTGATTCCCATTAGCTCGCGATCGCTCCTCCTTCAAGACTATCCTGGTAATTTCACCATCTTGTTAGTAGACGACGGCAGTAGCGATGGTACAGCCAATTTTGCCCAAGGAGTAGCCCACGCCCTCGACAAAACGCAACAATTGCAGATTGTATCTAGCACCTCATTACCTACAGGTTGGACAGGAAAATTGTGGGCAATGGAACAAGGTGTACAAACAGCCAGTGAATTGAAACCAGACTATTTTTTACTGACTGACGCAGATATAGAACATGATCCCAGCAACTTACAGCGCTTAGTTGCCAAAGCCGAGGCACAAAAATTAGACCTCGTATCCATCATGGTACGCTTGCGCTGTCAAAGCTTTTGGGAACAACTATTAATTCCTGCTTTCGTCTTTTTCTTCCAAAAACTCTACCCCTTTACCTGGGTAAATAACCCCAAAAAAGCGATCGCCGCTGCTGCTGGAGGTTGTATCTTAATTCATAGAGAAGCCCTCAATAGAATTGGTGGACTACAAATTATTCGTCAGGCTTTAATTGATGATTGTTCTCTGGCCAAAGCTGTCAAATCCAGTCATGGAAAAATCTGGTTAGGACTCAGCACCTTAACAATTAGCTTACGTCCTTACGATTCCCTGAAAACAATTTGGGATATGGTAGCCCGCAGTGCCTATACCCAACTCAATTATTCCCCCTTATTACTAGCAGGGAGTTTGTTGGGAATGACATTAGTTTATTTATTACCACCAATAGGAATTATTTTGGGTGCGGTGTTGGGGAATTGGATGATTACCCTGTCCTCTTTCATCGGATATCTACTCATGACTTTCGCTTATTTCCCAATTATTCGCTTTTATAAATGTTCTCCAATTTTTGCTTTTAGTCTACCAATCATTGCTTTTTTATATACTCTCATGACAGTAGATTCAGCATTACAACATTGGCAAGGGCGTGGGGGTGCATGGAAAGGTAGGGTATATACCAATTGAGGGAGCAGGGAGAAATTTTTTGTCTTTCTTCTTCTGTATTCCTGGTGACGTACTCTACACACTTCCTTTCAGGTGAGTGTGGGCAACGAGCGTGACTCCTAATCCGGACATCAACGTAGGGGCGTATTGCTATACGCTTCTACACCGTGCGCCCCACGGTTCTTTGGTTTTGAGATTTGTTTTTTGTTTTGTAGGCAATAAATTCGCCCGTATCGCTTATATACAAGCACTAAAGTGAATGAGCTTTACGCTTGCCGGGTAATCCTGTAAAGACAATAGATCAAAAGTAGTCAGAATATTTAAAAGAAGTCCGGATTGGACATTACTAATGGGGGATAAAGTAGTGGGAATTGACAATCCCCGCTCTAACTCCTCAACTACAGCCTAGAGCTACTTGCTAACGCAGATTTATAGCAAACGTTTGTGTAACTAACGGGGAATGACCTATTACACTGGCTTTGCTGTAACCAAAATTTATCACCCCCCTTCAAAAAAACAATAACACAGCACCATCATGGAACCAATTATTAACTCCACTACATCCGAAAATAACACTAATCAATTAACACCTATAGATCCTTTAGTCATTGATCCTAACGTTATAGATCCTGCAAATACCTATTTTATCGTTGGCGGTGTGAATGACGATAAACTAGGCTACTCCGTTAGCAATGCTGGCGATATTAACCGTGATGGACTTGACGATATAGTCATCGGTTCACCTTTAAGCGATCGTAATGATCAAAGTAACTCCGGGAAAACTTATGTAGTCTTTGGCAAAAATAACTTTCAACAAACCATAGACCCCTCCACCCTCAATGTTACTCCAGACTTGGTGATTAATGGGGTTGGAGAAGGTGATGAATCAGGCCATTCCGTTAGCAATATTGGGGATATTAACGGTGATGGTATTGATGACCTAGCTATTGGCGCACCCTTATCAGACATCAATGGAAATAATTCTGGGGCTGCTTATATCATCTTTGGCAGTGAAGAGTCCAACTATTTTAGTAATCCCATCGAACTCTCTAACCTTGACACCACACAGGGTTTGACCATCAAGGGTGGTCAGTCTGGTGATCATGCAGGTTGGTCTGTTAGTAGCGCTGGCGATTTTAATGGTGATGACATCAAAGACCTATTAATCGGTGCAACCAGTCCTAATGATGACGAATCAGGTAATCAAGGAGAAGCCTATATCATCTTTGGGAAAAAAGATGGTTTTGGTTCCACTTCCACCTTAGACCTCTCCAACATTGGGGTTAATGATGGTTTAAAAATCATCAGCAATGATGATGATAACCTCGGCTATTCCGTGAGCGATGCTGGAGATATCAACGGTGATAATATTGATGACATCATTGTTGGTGCGCCCTATGCTAATGACAATTCTGGAAGCAGTTTTGTTATTTATGGACGGAAGAAGGTTGAGTCCGAAAACTCCCTTACTTCCAATATCATCAATGTCTCTAATCTCAGTAGCAGCAATGGTTTTACCTTCAACGGACAAAGTGGTGATAAATCAGGCTTCTCTGTTAGCAAAGCTGGAGATATCAATGGTGATAATATTGATGACATCATTATTGGGGCAAAAGACGGAAATCCCAATGACAAAGAATTTGCGGGCAGAGCATATGTAGTATTTGGGAAACAAGGTGGTTTCGATTCAAACTTAACCCTCTCCAATCTAAATGGCACAAATGGCTTTACCATCAATGGTATTACTCCCTTTGACAATACTGGCTCGTCTGTTAGCGCTTTAGGAGATTTTAATGGTGATAATGTTGATGACATTATTGTTGGGGCAATAAATGCTACTAATAGTTCTGGACGAGGCTATGTCATTTATGGTAGTAAAACAGGCTTTGCTCCTACCTTTGAACTCTCTAGTTTCGACACATCTAACTACGACGGTAAAAAAGGTTTTATAATTGACGGCGTTGAAAATAGTAACTTAGGTCACTCAGTCAGTAGTGCCGGAGATGTCAATGGTGACAGTGTTAACGATTTAATTATTAGCGCACCCTTTGCTAATTCCCAAGCAGGTGAAGCCTATGTGATGTTTGGAACTGGAACTGGGACTGGAACTGGAACTGGTAACTCTTCGAGTTCATCTGAGCAAAATCCAATACAAAGGGAATCGCTAGATTTACGGGGTATTACTGGTCTAGTAAACGTTGAATTTGTAGTTAACAGAGAAGCAAATTACAACAATTTTGTTGGCTTTTACCGCGTGACTGGTGATAATGGCGGTATTGATACCAATGGTGATGGTACGGCTGATATCCTCCCAGGACAGGATGGTTATACTCAAGCAGCTATTAATGGCCGTGTTTCTGCTATTGCTTTGACTGTGAACAACGGTGGAACAGCAAATTTCAATACTACTCTTGCAAATGGTGCTACGTATGTACCATTCATTGTAGTAAATAATACGATAAATACCAGTAACCCAGAAGCTTACTTCACCTTCTTGGGTGCTAACTCAGATGGTGTTGATCATGTGCGGGTTTTAGGCAATAATACCTTTGCTTTCGAGGATATACGTGGTGGTGGTGACAATGATTTTAATGATATAGTTGCTCAAGTCAAATTGACTTTTGCTTAAAAGACATTTCTCAGATTCATATCCCCGACTTCTTGGAGAAGTCGGGGATTTTGTTTAGCAGCATGGATTAAACAAGCTGCTAGAAAAACTCAAATTATTATCACTACCCATAGTCCTAATCTTTTAGATCATTTTACAGATTGTTTAGAAAATGTTTATTGTTTTTATGATAAAACACATTTTTCTATGAAAATACTCTCACGAGAAATGTTAAGAGAACTCCACAAAAAAGATTATCCAATTTTGTGGGATGGGCATCTGGTTCCCTCCTTGTATTATTAGCGGGCAAGATGCCCGCACCACAAGAAATTTTGGGATATTTTTTTAATTGGAAGTCTCTAAACCAAAAACTAGTTTGATAGCTTGCGTGACGTTAGCCATAAAGTCCTCTTGTCAGTATCAATTAGATCCCTCTAAATCTCCCTTAAAAAGGGAGACTTTGATTCTGGTTCCCCCTTTTTCAAGGGGGGTTAGGGGGGATCTAAAAGTGCCTAAAGTCACAGTCGGTTTTAACCGACTTTAGCTATAAGACAGGGAATTTATTCCCTGGATTCCTGGATTCCTGGATTCCTGGATTCCTGGATTCCTGGATTCCTGGATTCCTGGATTCCCTGGATTCCTGGATTCCCTGGATTCCCTGGATTCCTGGATTCCCTGGGTTCTTTGAAAGCTTTTTAACCATTTTGAGTATATATCCGAAATTTAGAGTTGACACTGGTAATTAATTGTGTCACGCTAGTATCTATACAACCCTTGACAATAAATGTCATAATCCGTGACAAATCCTATCGTCTCCATAAATCAATTTAATACCAATAATTAATCAAATCCATGAATACCGTACTTAACCCCCTGCTCACACAGACATACAACAAACTTAGCACCTTTGCAGGTTCAGATAACTTCTGGAATCTATTCGATACTACATTTGGTACACAATACAATCGTAGCACAGCGGAAATTCTGCGTTTACAATGGCTATCTGGTGATTTTAGTCAACTTCCACAAATTGAGATTCTTGATAATAGCACTCTTGCTAATGCTAACGGCGCTTATGCCGGCAGCACTAATAAAATTTATTTATCAGCTAATTTTATCGCAACTTCCACACCAGAAGCCATTAGCGCAGTTTTGTTAGAGGAAATTGGACATTTTGTAGATGCTCAAATTAATCAAACAGATACTCTCGGAGATGAGGGAGAAAAGTTTTCTGCATTAGTGCGCGGACAGAATTTAACAACTCAGGAATTAACGAGAATTAACATAGAAAATGATTGGGCAAATATTACTGTAGACGGCAACCAACTAAGTGTAGAACAGGCTGCACCAATTGTTTTAACAGTGACAACAACCGCAGATCAAAATGATGGTAGTGCTACTGGTGGTTTATCTTTGCGGGATGCGATTTTAATAGCCAATGCTAATACAACCAATGATTACATTATCAATTTGACAGGAGGACAAACTTATTCATTGAGTATTAAGAATACTGCTGCACTTAATGATGGTGGAGATGAACAAGCAGCCGTCAGAGGAGATTTAGATATTTTAGCTGGTGGAAAAATTACCATTAAATCTGTTGGCACTCAAAAAGCAATTATTGACGCAACAAATTTAAAAACAAGTTTTGCATCAGGCTTTGGAGATTCGGCAATTGATGTCAAAGACAATGCCTATTTGATTTTGAATGGTGTAACGATTACTGGTGCATCTGTAGGTGCAGTTTGGATCGGCACTAATAGCACCGCAGAAATTAGTAATAGTCTCATTACTAATAATGAAATTACCGTCGCATCTGCTGGTTCTGAGAGTAATCAGGATGGCAGTGGTATTGCAAACTATGGAACTTTACTTTTAAAAGACAGCACTATTAGTAATAATAAAGCTGCACGTGATGGTGGTGGTATTTTCAACGCTGGAACGTCTACAATTACCAATACTACGATTAGTGGTAATATAGCGAATCGACACGGTGGTGGTATTTACAACGGTGATGAATATTATCAAAATAATGTAGTTCTTAGCATTACTAATACAACTGTTAGTGGTAATAGTGCCAATGGTATTGGTGGTGGTATTTTTAACCGTGAAATAGCTTATCTGAATAACAGCACTATCACTAATAATACTGCTGATTTAGATAGCAATAGTGGCAGTACGGGTGGCGAAATTTATTATTTCAAGAGCTATAATGGTTCGACAACGGGAACGGTTAACATAGATAGCAATAGTGACAGTACAGGTGGCGGAATTTATAACTTAAATATTGATTCTAGTATTTTTAGCGTGCCTTATTTTCCGGGAACAATTTATGCCAAAAATACAATCATTGCAGGCAATTTTGGCACACCAAATAATAGCAATGGTGATATTTATGGACCAATTAATGGCAATAACTATAACTTAATAGGCAATACAACAGGATCTAGTGGCACAATTGGCACGGGAACGGATCTTGTTAACTCTAATATTCTCCTTGGTACTCTGCAAAATAACGGCAGTAAGAACCAAACCCATGCTTTATTAGATGGAAGTCTAGCGATTAATGCGGGTAATAATAGTCTAATTTCCTTAGACACAAATGATATTGATGGTGATGGAAATACAACTGAAACCATTCCTTTTGATCAACGAGGAACAGGTTTTTCTCGAATTGCAAATAATCGTGTAGATATTGGCGCATTTGAGTTTCAAGGAATCCCTTCTCCCTTTATCACAATCAATAATATTTCTATTATTGAAGGGAACAGTGGCACAAAAACGGGAACTGTAACAGTTAATTTAAACGCCGCATCTCTTCAAACGGTGACAGTTAATTACACAACAGCTAATAATACCGCCATTTCTGGAATTGATTATACTACTACCAGTGGTCAATTGTCTTTTGCACCAGGAGAAACCACTAAAACCATAAATGTGAATATCCTGGGAGATAATATTGCTGAAGCTAATAAAAGTTTCTTTGTTAACCTTAGTAATCCCACAAATTCCTTCCTTTACCAAACCAATGTACAAGGAATTGTTACCATTACTGATGACGAACCTCATCCGATTATTCTGGGAAGTAATTCAATACCCAATCCAGCTATTACTCTAACCGTAAATACAACTACAGATCAAAATGATGGTAGTGCTACCAATGGTTTATCGTTGCGGGATGCGATTTTAATAGCCAATGCTGATACAACCAACGATTACATTATCAATTTGACAGGGGGAACAACCTATAAACTCACAGCTTTTTCTCTCACTGATACCAAAGGGGGAGATTTAGATGTCCTCGGTAATGTCACCATTCAATCAACGGGAACTGAACCTGCCACAATTGATGCTAGTGGTTTGACAAATCCAGATAGGGTTTTTCAAGTATCTAATTACTTAAACTTGGGCAATATTGTAGTCACAGGAGGTTCAACAAGTGGCGCTGGTGGTGGGATTCATATTGGACAGAATGCTACAGCCAGCTTATTCAACACGACTGTCAAAAACAATTCCAGTTCATCGACAGGAGGAGGAATATTTAATAGTGGTTTAATGGTGTTACTCAACTCAACTGTTGCTGATAATAAATCTGTTAATTCTCTTGGTGGTATCTATAATTCTGGTCAAGCAATTCTGTTGGGAACAACGATTAAAAATAACCGTGCGAAGTCGGGTGGTGGTGTCTCTAATGATGGAACCTTAACTATCAGTAATAGCACGATTTATAATAACACCGCTGAATATTTTGGTGGAGGAATATACCAGAATGCAGGTACACTTAGCTTAATTAACAGTACCATAAGCGAGAATTACGGTTATTATAGCGGTGGAATTGGTGCGGAAGATGGGGTAGTTAATATATTTAATAGTACCATTACCAAGAACATTGCCACTAGTAACTATCAGAGTCCTGCTGGGGGAATTGTCAATAATGGGAACAGAGCTTCTCTTAACCTCAAAAATACAATTGTTGCTGGAAATATAGGCGCAAATCCTAATATTTTGGGCAGCATAAATATCAATAATAACAACTTAATTGGCGGTGACGCTAAACTCGGACCATTACAAGATAATGGCAATGGCATTTTTACCCATGCACTACTTAGCGGTAGCCCAGCAATTAATGCAGGTAATAACGACTTAATTGCAACAGACATTTTTGATATTGATATTGATGGCAATGATACCGAAACTATCCCCTTTGATAACCGAGGTAGTGGATATACACGAATTTCCGGTGGTACAGTTGATATCGGTGCATTTGAATTTCAACCCGTCCCTAACCTCAGTCTTAGTATTAATGACGTTACCTTAACTGAAGGCAACAGCGGTACAAAAAACGCCACCTTTACCGTCACCCTTTCCGGTGAAACCTTCCAACCAGTCACCGTTAATTATGCCACGGCTAATGGCACAGCTACCGCAGGAAGTGACTACACAGCCACAACGGGAACATTAATCTTTAACGTTAACCCTGGAGAAACCAGTAAAAAAATTACCGTTCCTATACTTGGGGATACCTTGGTTGAAGGCAACGAGACCTTTTTTGTTAACCTAAGTAACCCTATCAACGCCAATATTGCCGATACTCAAGGGATAGCAACAATTACCAATGATGATTTCCCTGTCATTAACCTCAGCGCCAATCAAAGCATTGTCGAAGGTTTCACCAGTCCCCAAAACCTTAGTTATACCGTTACTCTTTCCAGCGCCAGCACTCAAACCATTACAGTCCAATATGCCACCGCTAACGGTACAGCCACAGCCGCCTCAGACTATACCAGCACCAGCGGAACTCTCACCTTTAACCCTGGTGTTACCAGTCAAGTCATCAATATTCCCATTCTCAATAATTCCATTAACGAAGCCAATGAAACCTTTACATTAACCCTGTCCTCTCCCACTAATGCCAACTTAGGTACAACCAAAACTGTCACCACAACCATCACCGATACCCTCACCGCTGCCGTTACCACCACCCTACCAGCCAACGGAGAAAACCTGACTTTAACAGGAACAATAGCTATAAACGGTACAGGTAACGCAGGTAATAACGTCATCATCGGTAACGCTGCTAATAATATTCTCAACGGTGCTTTAGGTATTGATACCCTAATTGGGGGAACTGGTAATGATATTTATCGTGTAGATACCACCACTGATATGATTACCGAAAATGTAGGAGGGGGAACAGATACCATTCAATCCAGTGTCACCTTTAGTCTTGCCACCTTACCCAACATCGAAAACCTGACTCTGCCAGGAACAGCCGCGATTAACGGGACTGGTAATGCTGGTAATAACGTCATCATCGGTAACGCTGCTAATAACAGCCTTGATGATAGTGCTGGTAACGACATTCTCAACGGTGGTTTAGGTCTTGATACCCTAATTGGGGGAATTGGTAACGATATCTATGTTGTAGATACCACCACTGACATCATCACGGAAAATGCCAATGAGGGAAGAGATACAATTCAATCTAGTGTCACCTTTAGTCTTGCCACCTTACCCAACATCGAAAACCTGACTCTGACAGAAACAGCCGCGATTAACGGGACTGGTAATGCAGGTAATAACGTCATTATCGGTAACGCTGCTAATAACATCCTTGATGGTGGCACTGGTAACGACATTTTCAACGGTGGTTTAGGTATTGATACCCTAATTGGTGGAACTGGTAACGATATTTATGTTGTAGATACCACCACTGACATCATCACGGAAAATGCCAATGAGGGAAGAGATACAATTCAATCTAGTGTCACCTTTAGTCTTGCCACCTTACCCAACATCGAAAACCTGACTCTGACAGGAACAGCCGCGATTAACGGCACAGGTAATGCTGGTAATAATGTCCTCACTGGTAACGCTGCTAATAACATCCTTAGTGGTGGTTTAGGTAACGACATTCTCAACGGTGGTTTAGGTATTGATACCCTAATTGGGGGAATAGGAATTGATCGTTTTGACTACCGCAATTTAGCTAATTCCGTCTTTAATAGCGTTGATGTGATTACCGACTTTAATGCTAATGCTAGTAATGATTTATTCTTGGTTACGACGGCACGATCAGTATTCTCTAATGCCGGAAATGTGACAACATTTGATATAACAGGCATGACAACCAATTTAACTACTGTTAATTTTGGCGCTAATGCTGCTGCTCAATTCACCTTTGGTCGTCGTACCTTTGTGGCCATTAATGATGCTACAGCCGGATTTAGTGGTACTACTGATGCCATCGTTGAGGTAACAGGTTTAATTGGCACTCTGGGAATTGGTAACTTTACAACTACCTTGGTTTAGATTTTCGTAGTACACACAAGTGATTGAATCGCCCCCTAACCCCCCAAAATTCAAGACTTGGGAAGGCAGACAAGGTGACAAGGGAGGAAAACCGGACAAACGAATGGATGATTGGTAACAAAACAACCCATAAACCGAGTATTCTGTGGATAAAATCCTCCTTGTCTACTATCCTTCCTTGTCATCAGTTGGTCTTGCCCCAAAATTGGGGGATTTAGGGGGCGAAATAGGCCGAAATGAAGAAAGGGGGGAACTAGAGTCGGTTTTAACCGACTTTAGCTATCAGACAGGGAATTTATTCCCTGGATTCTGGATTCTGGATTCTTTGAACCCACATTCCGCACCCTTAAATATCACACCCCAAGAAAACCGATACATTTAGGAACGCAAATTTAATAACCTGCAATTCTGAGTTAACGTGGAATGGTGCGTTACGCTGTCGCTAACACACCCTACTTTTGCAATTTATTTACACCGATTTCCAATCATACAAGGTACATCTTAGCCCCCTCATCGCTTGCACCGGAGGGGGTTGGGGGTGGGGTTCTTGTTCCAGGTTTGATGACAATTTGCTGTAATTCACATTCCTTAGTACATTAGAACAGTACAAAATTTAGCTTCTGAGGGTTGCCACTTTTTCAGCAAGCCCTAAATAATAACTCTGTGACTGCTGTTAAAGCTTTGAGTCCTTTTAATGAACCAGTAATTAGTCTTATTCCTGCTAGGGGTTGACGAATTAATTCCCAAGCCAAGGGTAAAGGTTGCAATGAACCATCTGCACTAATGGCTGATGTGATATTTGGGATATCATGATGAGCATCATCGCTGACTACTCGCAGTATAGCTACTTGTACCTTTGGCAACTCTTGGAAAAATTCTAGGAATGGGTATCCTTCCATATCTACAACCTCAGCGCCAGATTGTTGATGTAAGTGATGTTTTTCTTTGGCTGTACTTATGATGCGTTGGCTACGCCCGCCGCAGGCATCGCTCGTTAATCCTTTGACTAAAGATACATGATCCCCAAGTTGATTATGTATATCTGCGGTAAATGAATTATGACATTCTTGCAGATTTCCTTGATAAAAGCAATTTTGATATAAAACAATATCTCCAACCTGATAATTTTGGCTCAAACTACCACATAAACCCATCATTAGAATGCGATTCTCTTCGTTATGGGTTAATTGTTGTAAATATTGCCGCACAGGTTCGATTCCCATTGGCATCGCTAATACTTGGGGTGAAGAACTGGTAACGCGACCTAATCCGCGACAGACGGCTTGATATTCTGCTCCCTGGGGGACTAAGATCAAAGTTGACATAAAAATAGGAAATCAGATAACTACATACAGATTATGGTGTTGCTTAGAACACCTTAGCTAAATTAACCATAGCCATTTTCCTCTGAGAAGTTCTATACTAACCTGTCAGTTGTCAGTTATAAAAAAACCGATGACTAATGACCAATGACTAAGATAATTTTATCAGATGGTACAAACCAATAAATCAGAATCTGCACGCGAAAGCTTCAATATTTCCAAATTAGCAATTAAGTTTTCTTGGTTGACGGTGTGTTTTTGGATAGGGATAGCGGTAGCTGGTATCCTTGCCTTCAGTTCCCTCAAATATGCCTTATTTCCAGATATTACCTTTCCCGTAGTGGTGGTAAGTGTTCAAGCACCCTTAAACAATGCCTTAGATACGGAAGAAAAACTGACTAAACCACTGGAGGAAAGTCTAAAATCACTAGCAGGACTTGAGGATATTCGTTCATCAACTTATCCTGGTCAAACGGCTGTTAGTCTATCTTTCGTTGTTGGTACTAATTTAGAAACTGCCACTAACAAAATTTCTCAAGTAGTCAATCGCCTAAATTTACCCAAGGATGCAAATAAAAAAATCATCCCTTTGAATCTGAATGAATCAGCCGCTGTCAGCTATGCGATTGAAAGTGCATCTGGGAAGATTGATAATTTACAACAACTAGCAAAAGATAAAATTATTCCAGCGATCGCTAAAATACCAGGAGTGCTAAAAGTATCTCTATTAGGAGATGGTAACAATGCACTACCCCAAACAAGGAGTCAGCAACGTAGGGGCGCAGGGCCTGCGCCCATGAGTCAGAAAGCAGAAAAAGGGCCTGCGCCCATCAGTCAGAAAGAAGAAAAAAGGGAAAATGCTTTATTACCCCCAGTGGGAACATTAATCAGGTTTAATGGTAAAGACGCTTTAGCCTTTCAGGTAATTAAAAAAGGTGATGCTAATACATTAGAAGTAGTTAGTCGGGTAGAAAAAGAAGTCCAACAGCTAAGGTCTAGCTTAAAAGATGTCACCCTCACCTTAGCTGCTACCCAAGCAGAATATATTCGCAATGCCACCCATTCCACCATAGATGCACTGATAGAAGCAATTGTCCTGTCGGTAGTTGTTATATTTCCCTTTTTATGGAATTGGCAAGCCACCCTAATTTCTGCTTTAGCTATTCCTATATCTTTGTTAGGGACATTTATCGTTATGGCGATATATGGCTTTAACTTAGAAACTATCACCCTGTTAGCATTAGCCTTGGTAATTGGCTCAATAGTTGATGATGCCATAGTTGATGTTGAAAACATCATGCGGCATATTGAAGAAGGGAAAACCCCCCGCGAAGCCGCCCTGATAGCCACTAATGAAATTGGTTTAACTGTCACCGCAGCCACTTTGACAGCGGTAGCAGTATTTTTACCTATCGGTTTAATGGGTGGAGTCATTGGTCAGTTTTTCAAACCCTTTGGGATTACCGTTTCCGCTGCTATGCTGACATCTTTGTTAGTGGCACGGACGTTATCACCAGTCTTAGCTATTTACTGGCTCAAAGCTAAACCATCCAATTCTCCCCAGAAACAAAGTAAAATTTGGCTAGAATTTGATCAAGCTTACCGGAACTTGTTAGCCTGGTCATTGAAGCACCGCTTGATAGTTGTTGGTTTGGCTGTAGGTAGTTTCATTGCTGGTATCGCCCTGATTCCCCTGATTCCCAAAGGGTTTATTCCCAAACTCGACCGAGGAGAATTTAATATTGTTTATACTGCTCCTTTACCTAGTTTTCCTGCGGATCTTGCACCAGGGGTGCCAGGAGGACAAGGAAAACCAGGAGGACAACCAGGAGAACCGGGACAAAAAGATAAATTAGGAAATTCGTCTTTGTCTGCTGCGGCTTTAGCTGCTTCATCATCTTCTATTCCCATTCCTAATCCTTTAAATGATTCTTTGGATGTTGCTAAGAAACTGGAAGAAGTAGTGAGGAAGTCTCCCGCAGTGGCAACGGTGTTTACTACTGTGGGTTCTCGTGAAGGTGAGCCAAACAAAGGTACGCTGTACGTTAAGCTCAAAGCAGAGCGAGAAGTACAAACGGCGGAAGTACAAGACCAACTTCGCGCTGCTTTGCCAAAATTGGCAGGTGTAACTACAAGTGTAGAAGATATTCAGTTTGTAGATACAGGTGGGCAAAAACCTCTGCAAATAGCTTTACAGGGTAATGATCTCAAGGCTTTGACTACAGCAGCTAAAGCTATTAAAGCCCGAATTGAGAAAATATCTGGTTTTGCTGATGTGACTATTACAGGTGCATCTTATCAACAAGACGCGATTTTACAAATTGAACGTTTGAATAATCAGCGAGTAGTTTATATCGGTGCTAATCTGGGTCAAAATTTAACTTTAGGTAATGCAACTGATCAGGTAGTAGCTGAGGCTAAAGCTGTTATACCTGCGGGTGTTTCTTTGAATTTAGGGGGAGATTCTGCCCGTCAGAATGAAGTTTTTGGTAGTTTCGGCACAACTTTGGGATTATCGGCACTTTGTATTATTGTGGTGCTGATTTGGTTGTTTAAAAGTTGGGTAGACCCCATAGTTATTGGTCTTTCTTTACCTTTAGCCGTGGTTGGGGCGTTGCTGGCACTGTTATTGACCAAGAGTGATTTTGGGATGATATCTCTGATTGGTTTTGTGTTTTTGCTGGGGATTACTAACAAAAATGCCATCTTAATCGTAGATTACATTAACCAGTTACGGGATTCTGGACTAGAACGAACTGAAGCAATTCTCAAAGCCGGTCCTGTACGTTTGCGCCCCATTATGATGACTACAGCCGCGACAATTTTGGGAATGGTTCCCATTGCTTTGGGCTTAGGTGCGGGTTCGGAATTGCGATCGCCTATGGCTGTATCTATTGCTGGTGGTTTAGTAAGTTCAACTATTCTCAGTTTATTTGTTGTTCCGGTATTCTACGCGATTTTAGATGATTGGTTTCCTAGAAAGAAGGTGACAAGTAACAAGTGATTTTCATTGAAGAAGGGAACAGGGAACAGGGAATAGGGAATAGGGAATAGGGAATAGGGAATAGGGAATAGTTTTTCCTATTTCGGTATTCAGTGAACTGGGAGTAAAAGACCCCAACTTCTATAAGTGGCGTGTTTCAGGTGGGTCTAAATCCCCCCTTTGTGTTACTCCGGTGTTCACTGTTCACTGTTCCCTGTTCCCTGTTCCCTGTTTGCTCTTTAATATTACCTCAATGATATTATTTTTCTATTCCTTTCAAAAACTTAGTTCTAGCCGTAATAATTGAAGGCATTAAAACACAATTTACTAATAAATTAATATCTAAATCTGGGAATAATTCACTTTGATTAATTTGCTCATAGTTATCATTTTTGAGATGATATAGAGACAGTTGATTATTTTCCCAAAACCAAACTTCAGGAATATTAAAACGTTTGTATTTTTCTAGCTTGTCAATACTGCCACTGGTAATATTAACTTCAATCGCTAAATCAGGATTTTCCTTCTTTTCACCAATATAATAAGATTCATCAGGTTCAAAAGCAGCACTCTTTTCTTTTGCACGACGAGTAGCACTACCGACTGGGATAATATTTATACCTATTTCACAAGAGTATAATTCTACAAGAAAGCCAAGAATACTCTTAATCATTTCATGTTGTTCACCCACTGTCATAAATTCAATGTACCCATCAAGATAAGTTATCCGCAAATTTCCTGCATCTGCGGTTAAGGCTTCTATTTTCTCCAATTCTTCCCAAGTGTAATAACCAGGTAAGACAAATCGCTGTTCAGCAATTGCGGTAATTTTATCTAAGGTTAGGGGAGTCATAAGACCTCGCGGTATGCGGGAAACTCAGTGTCTTTAGACCTGAGAGGGAAGCGACACGGGCGGTAATAAAGGCATTGAATCT
>JAKOGY010000230.1 GCA_028658405.1 Dolichospermum sp. ST_sed8
GTCAGCTTTATAGCCACAATCAGGACAAATATAAACGCGGTTTTTTAATGGCATTTTATGACGATGATTACCGCAATTAGAGCAGATCTGAGAACTAGGGAAGAACCTATCCACAAGGATTAATTCACTCCCGAACTTCTCAGTTTTATACTCGTAATTTAATTCTTTTACCATCATTTTTAATTGCTGGTTTGGCCTTAGTTCCTGACTATAAAATACCCCACCCGATACTCTTTTGGTAGGGTGTTAAGCATGGTTTTAGATTTGGGGATTGGTAATGGGTAATTGGTAATTGGTAATTGGTAATTGGTAATTGGTAATTGGGGAATACTTGTATTTCTTCTGCCCTTGTGCCTCTTACCTCCTGACTCCTGACTCCTGACTCCTGACTACTGCTGTATCAATTCTTTCGTGACTTGTATAGGTGAGTTTAATTTCTTCTAAAGCTAGACGTAAATCATCTTTACTGCGAAAACCTTCCAGCCTTTGTTTAACTATACCTTTTTCTATCAAAAGTAACGTTGGTAATGATTTGAGTCTATAGGTATTAGACAACTTGAAATTTTGATCAGCGTTAACTCCTACCAGTTTAAGTTCATCACCACATTGGGTTTGAAATTGTAATAACAGCGGGTGAATGATGCGGCATAGTCCACACCAGGGGGCTTCAAAATTCACCAAAACGGGAACTGGGGATTCTAAAACTTCTTGAATAAATGTCCGTTCATTAACCGACAACACCATGATGCCTCTCGGAATTATAAGGTTTTTATCTCAAAATTAGCTGTCAGCAGGAGCAAATTGGCAAGTTATACCATTTTGGAGTTTAAATTTTAGTTTGAGGATTTTTATGTTTTCCTGATGACAAAAAAGCCAGCGCGACATTCACGGTGGCTGTTTGACATTTCAAATCCTGATTGCTATTGATTACTACTGCTTCTGAAAAACTTGACAATGCTGAGAGCGCGGACTAGCACAATCTATACATTGTTATTTATTTCCCGTTTCCAGCAAGGTAGATGGCTACTGCTTGTCTACGGGCATTAAGCCCACTTGAGCTTGGCAGATAAATTCTTTCCCTAACCCTACCACTGATAAAACTCTAATGATATATGTTTGAGTTTATCGTACATTGTTTTGGTAGTAAGTGATGTGGACAAAGTTTTATTAAATTTATATTTTTTGTTGATCTTGGGGATCACACTAAACTACCACATTATCTCACTTGTTGCCACTAATAACAAGGGATGTGACCACCATAATAGACCTGTGAAAATGGCAACTCCTAAATAAGCAGGACGCAGAAATTCTTGCCAGTTCAAAGATTGACGACCATCCATAATCGCTTGAAAGGGCATAATGGAAGTTCGCTGTTTGACAACTTCAAAGGCTTCTCCATAGCGTTGACTTAAACGGCGATCGCCATGCCATACTCCAAATATGTGATGTAATACCAAACCTATTGAGGTAACAAAGGTGAAGCTAGTCCCTAACCATAAAGTATGTGCCACACACCAAATAACTTGTCCTACCATTTGGGGATGACGGGTAATACGGATAATCCCTGTTTCATAAAGATGAACTTGGGGCTGTTGAATAGCCGCAATTTCTAGTAAATTGAAAGTAGCAGGATATAAAAATAAAAAAGATATCGCTGATAGTACCCAAACTAACGTGCCTACGCCTGGTGTACCTTGTACCTGCCAAAGTTGCCAGCCGTCATAACGGTGATTAAAAAAGTAAACAATTAATATCACAGCCAAAGGGAGGCTGATTAATGCAAAGATAATGCGATAAAGCCTTGGTCCAATATATTTTTCTGCCCAAGGACGCACAGCAGCCCCTCCGCTATGAGCGATCGCAAAAATTATTTGTAACCCTATTATGACAAAATGACTGGAGGTAAACGCAGGATTGGACATCATAAAATACAAACTCAATTCAAAATTCAACGGACAAGAAATTACTAGTGATCAATATCTTGACCTTTAACAGATCATACACAAGAGGATTTTTGTCAAGATGTTGTGGTATTTATTTTAGTTAGTTCTGCAAATGTTAACTCTTGCCTAAATCATCTCTAGCTACAAAGCTATTCATCTTGATTTATTTTTAAAGTTACTCCTGTCCCAGTTTGACCGGTTTTGCCTTATGTCTGACCTTCCTTTTACTTTAGATCAGTTACGGATTCTCAAAGCGATCGCCCAAGAAGGGAGTTTCAAACGGGCTGCTGATAGCCTTTATGTCTCCCAACCCGCTGTCAGTTTGCAAGTTCAAAACCTAGAACGACAACTGGATGTTCCCCTCTTTGACAGGGGAGGCCGTCGCGCTCAATTAACTGAAGCTGGACATCTTCTCCTCAACTATGGAGACAAAATCCTCAGTTTATGTCAGGAAACCTGCCGGGCTATTGAGGATTTACAAAATCTTCAAGGAGGAACATTAATTGTTGGTGCTTCCCAAACCACCGGTACTTATCTGTTGCCAAAAATGATCGGCTTATTTCGCCAAAAATATCCAGAAGTAGCTGTGCAATTACACGTCCATTCTACCCGTCGCACGGCTTGGAGTGTATCAAATGGACAGGTTGATCTGGCGATTATTGGTGGGGAAATTCCCACTGAGTTAGGTGAATCTTTAGAAATTGTTCCCTACGCTGAAGATGAATTGGCACTTATCTTACCTACGTCCCATCCCTTTGCCAAATTAGACACAATCCAAAAAGAAGACTTATATAAACTACAATTCATTGCTCTCGACTCCCAATCAACTATCCGCAAAGTCATTGATCAGGTTTTAGCCCGGTGTGATATTGACACCAGACGGTTTAAGTTTGAAATGGAACTAAATTCTATAGAAGCCATTAAAAACGCTGTTCAATCAGGCTTAGGTGCTGCCTTTGTCTCTACTTCAGCGATCGCTAAAGAATTACAAATGGGTGTTCTTCATCGTACTCCCATCGAAGGAGTTGTCGTGAAGCGCACACTCTGGTTAATATTTAATCCTAACCGTTATAGATCCAAAGCCGCAGAAGCCTTTAGTAAAGAAATCTTACCTCAGTTTGCTAACCCCGGCTGGACTCAGGAGATGTTGAAATTATCACAAATGAATCTAGTGGTAAATAATACATTAGACATAGCAACACCTAACTCTGCTGATGTCAGATAAACACCTTGTCACTCATTAAAAGTCATTAGTTAATCCTAAATGGCTAATGACAGGGAATTTTAGATTTTAGATTTTAGATGAAAAAAATTTGGTACAAGCCCCGTCCTTCAAGACGGAAAAATTGTCAATCCAAAATCCAAAATCGTCAATCCAAAATCGAGTGACCACTGACTCATGACTACTGACTAAAGAATAATATGGAAGTCTACTGTACTCGTCCCCACTGTCAGCGGCCAAAAAATCAATTTACTGATTTAGATGATAATCAAACACTAAAGACAGTACAGCAAAAATACTGTACTAGCTGCGGTATGCCATTGATTTTGCGTGACCGATATTTGCCAATTAAACTTTTAGGTCAAGGGGGATTTGGTGCGGCTTTTTTGGCAATTGACCGTGATACTCCAAAAATGCGTCAATGTGTAGTTAAACAATTTCAACCAAGTGGCAATTTAACAGAAGAAGTTTTAGAAAAAGCCAGAATTCTGTTTACACAAGAAGCAGGTATTTTAGAAGAAATAGGTAATGAACACAAGCAAATACCTAACCTATTTGCTTTTTTTACAATCACATTTTCTAGCTTACAACCAGGACAAGAAGACCAATTTTTTTATTTAGTTCAGGAATATATTGATGGTCAAACTTTAGAAGAAGAATTAGAAACAGAGGGTAAATTCTCAGAAATAGGAATAACACAAATCCTCACAGAAATTCTGCCAGTGCTTCAGTTTATCCATGACAAAGGTATTATCCATAGAGATATTAAACCTTCTAATATCATGCGTCATCGGGATGGTAGACTGTTTTTGCTGGATTTCGGTGCAGTTAAACAAGTAACTAATGTCCCTAGCGGTTGTAATATTTCCACAGGAATTTATTCTCTGGGTTTTGCACCACTGGAGCAAATGAAAGGAAATCAAGTATTTCCATCTACAGATTTATATGCTTTAGCTGTTACTCTTCTTACTCTCTTAACAGGTGAAGAAGCTAGTAAACTATTTGATTCATTTACGAATGAGTGGAAATGGCGCACAAAAACCACTATTAACGACAGATTAGCTAATATTTTAGATAAAATGCTGTTACCGGCTGCTAGTGAGCGATTTCAGTCAGGTACAGAAGTCTTAGAAGCCCTTTTTCCTCCTGTTCCTATAGTTAGCCCCACAGCACCACAACAACCAATTCCTCAACTAATCCCTCAACCAATCCTATTACAACCAGCTTTTACTACATGGGAATTATTAGCTGGGGCGGCTTTTAGCGGATTTGAAGGGGCATTAATAGCGATCGCCCTTTTTAGTTTAGTTAAGAACCCAATTATCACTTTGGCTATTTCTGTTGTGATTTTAACTGGTTTAATTTTTGCTCAAACTAAACGGTGGCTAGAAAAAAATGATTTATTAATTATCCCCACTATTAGTTTTGCAATTATATTTTTTATGCCCTTTTTACGAGGAGGTATTGGTATTCAACAAATAGTTATTTTAGGATTTGTATCCGCCTTAATTGCCATTTCAATTACAACCTTATTTCGTCTGATTTATAAATTAATATCTTCAATACTTTAGAAACTATCGTTATCAAACTAGCCATTTTATTTATGTTGCAAAAAGAAGTCAAGATATTACTTTTATCTCTATTAGTGACAAGTGGATTAATTGGTATTGGTCTATGGTTATTTATCCCTTATCTTCCTAAAAATATTGGTATGAAACCCTCAGAAGATAATGGAATTAATAACAAGAATCAATCAATTACAGAACGCATTAGTTTTGGTGAAAAAATTTTTAGTCCTGGTGAGATTTCTCCAGTGAAAAAAGATGGTGTTAAAGGCGTTGCTGCTAAAAATTATGACCAAGCGATCGCTAATTTTACAGCATCACTAAAACTCAAACCAAATGATCCAGAAGCACTGATATATCTGAATAATGCCCGAATTGGATATGGCAAAAGTTATACAATTGTGGCATCACTTCCATTAGGAACAGACCCCAATGCTGCGTTAGAAATTCTCCGGGGTATTGCACAAGCTCAAAATGAAATTAACACTGCTGGGAAAATTAACGGAGTTAGCTTAAAAGTAGGCATAGCTAACGATGATGATAATTTAGAAATATCTAAACAAATTGCTACTAACTTAGTTAAAAATTCAGAAGTATTGGGTGTCGTTGGTCCAAATGCAAGTGATACCACCTTAGCCGCCGGTGCTGTTTATACCTCTGGAGAACTTGTAGCTATTTCTCCTACTAGCACTTCCGTAAAACTTTCTAATTTTAGTCCCTATGTTTTTCGCACAGTTCCTAGTGATTTTATGGCTGCGAGAACCTTAGCTAATTACATGATTAAAACCTTGCATAAAAAAAAAGCAGCAGTTTTCTTTAATTCCCAAAGTAACTACAGTCAATCCCTTAAATCTGAATTCGTTTCTTCTGTAACTTTAGAAGGTGGACAAGTAGTTAGCGAATTTGATTTATCTAAACCAGATTTTAGTGCCGCAAAAAGTTTAAAACAGGCAATTGTTGGAGGTACAGAGGTATTGATGTTAGCAAGTAATACTGAAACTTTAGATAAAGGTATGCAAGTAGTCCAAGCGAATCAGAAACGCTTAACTTTACTCGGAGGTGATGACGTTTATAGCCTCAAAACTTTAGAAGTTGGCAGAGAACAAGGAATGGGAATGGTAATAGCAGTTCCCTGGCATATTGAAGCTGATTCTCAGTCAGATTTCCCCAAAAAATCCCGGCAGTTATGGGGTGGTGATGTTAGTTGGCGGACTGCCCTTGCTTATGATGCTACAAAAGCCTTTATTGCTGCATTAGCAACTAATCCTACCCGTGCTGGAATTCAACAAACACTGCTTTCATCAGAGTTTTCCCCTGCTGGTGCTTCTGGTGCAATTCGTTTTTTACCGTCTGGAGATAGAAATGCCCCAGTCCAACTTGTAAAAATAGTTCCCGGTAATCGCTCTCGTGTTGGGTATGACTTTGAGCCGATTTTGAAAAAATAGTAGGGGCAAACCCCCCGTGGTTGCCCCTCTTGAGGAGTCAGGAGGAAGAAAGAAGAAGGGTTCGTCAATGAGTCCTCAAATTTACCCGGTTATTGAAAATATAACTATTTAAAATGATTTGAGAGGCAAGATCACTAATTGGAACCAGGTGGGTGGCTCCAATCTGCCGATCCAGTGTGATTAGTGCCATATTCATGATAGAGGCACTAGAGAACTTTTTATCCAAGACATCTGATTTCATACCCGATTACCCAAAATCTGTTTGTGGTGGTCAAACAGATTAGCGAAAATGAGGAGCAGGTTCATCGAACTAATTACCCAATTTGGACTAATTAAAATCCGCTGATACCTGCCATTGGTGTGTCCGAGAGTGGCAAATTCTCAGTCAACATCTATCAATCTGCTGCTCATTAGAGATTTGAACTCCGTCCTAGCTGACTCTATTGATAGATTCAGCGGGTAGGCAAATCAAATTATCTCCTTGGGTAAGGATTAAACCACGTTGACGTAATTTACCCATTAAACGAGTGACAGTAACACGGGTTGAACCAATGGCGCTGCCAATTTGGGCATGGGTAAGAGGGAAGGGTAAGCAATAACCACGAATAACATCAGGATCGGTGTCGCTCATGGAAGGCTCTCCATATTCCTCAATTAGCAAGGTGAGAAATCCTAAGAGACGGTCAATTGTGCGGCGTTGTCCCAAAGCACTCAACCAGAGTAACTTGCGCTGATGCTGATATCTAAAAGCATCCATAACTTCGCGGCGGAAGTGAGGCCAGTTGTCTAGATCATGCCAGTACATCCACAGGACGGCTGTTTGGTCAACGTGGGCGTAAGACTGGAGTGTGAATGGAGATTGAGCAACAATTTCAAAAGGTTGTCCTGCTCCCACAAAACCCAAGAAAGCTTCTTCTGGAGTTCTGTTAATGCGTCTAGATGTTAACTGACTAGCAGTAGCACTGACTTGGGCTGTTCCTACCATGCGGATAGCACCTCTTTGGACTAAATAGAGCAAGCCAGGTCTAGCTGGAATGCGCTCATCTTTACTGAAGGTGCGGCAGCGGTAGTGTTCTTGGGCCCAGTCAAGAATACGTTGCCAAGTTAAGAAAGGACGTGAGGCTTCGGAAAAGGAAGATGGAGATTGCATAGGTAACAAAGAGCGTTTGGCAGCAAAACAAAGACGTGATAAGAAAAGTGCAAGGAGTGTCTTTGTGTTAACGGGGTAGGCATAACGCCTAACAGCGCCAGCCCTCCAATGGGATAAAAAGCTAAATAGCTTTCTATTTTTTTTCTTATACTTCCTACTGTACAACAACGGTAGTAAAGATTACCCATTTTTTATACATTATTCATCAAATTTCATCCTACTCTCATTTTTCCTGACATCAGTAAACTTCTATCTCAAGGTAGATGGAACAGGATAAAATGATGCACACCGTAAATTTTTTACAAGAAGATACGTGTCTGATAGACTACAATTTGCACACAACAAAGCAATTAAACAGTTAATAAACGGATATTTAGTGGCTTCCCTCAGTATTTTTACCAATAATGAGGAAATGACAAGCATAAAAGAAATAAAAGTTCCTCTCTACAAAGGAGGATATAATCAAAAAATTTTATATATTTCTGGTGTGGCTATGAAAATATCAAAATCTCAGAATTCACCAGTTATGGAAGTTGCTGGCGCGATCGCCGGGCATTTAGCCCAAAATAGTGATAGTTTATTTAGAGTCAAAGTGACTCCCCCCGGTGAGATTCATATAGAACTCATTGACTCTACGTTAGCGGCTTGGCTACAAAGTCTTATAGTGGCCACAAAAACTGGACCCTTGGTAAATAATTTTTTTGATCACCAATTACCAACGCCGTTAAATTCACTAAAAGTTTTTACAATTCAATACGCTCATGCAAGATGTTACTCTTTATTGCGATTAGGACATCAGGAAGGAATAATTCAACTTGATAAAACAGATATTAAAAGTTTTATATCCGTCGAACCTATATCTTGGCTGAATAGTGATCAAGAACTTCGCCTTAATCACCCTGATGAGACTTTTCTAATTCACCAATTAGTTAAAGTAGTAGATGATTTAGTTTGTGCGGATAGTAGTTCTATTAACTGGGAAACAGCAGGTGTAAATTTGAGTCAAGCTTTTGAGAAGTTCTGGTGTAATTGTCGGATTTGGGGAGAAGTGAAAATCAATTCACCGGCATTAGCTCAAGCGAGATTAGGATTACTGATAGCGACTCAGTTGGTTTTAAGGTCTGTGTTAGAAGACAAATTAGGAATTATTGCACCTCTAGAACTTTAAGTTTGAGGTTGATCTAATTTATAACCCGCCTGGCGAATATAATTCGCGGAACTACACAGACAAAACCCACCTTCGTGGGTTAAAAAACCTTGATTTTTCGTTAGTCCACGCAGGTGGACTTTGCTTGTGTAGTAGCGAATTATATTCGCCCAAAACTTGTTCATTCATCCTCTTAGGGACTTCCAATTAAAAAAATACCCAAAAATTTCTTGTAGTGCGGGCCGAAAAGTCCCCTAATCATCAAGGA
>JAKOGY010000231.1 GCA_028658405.1 Dolichospermum sp. ST_sed8
CTGGTCCCCTAATAATACAAGGAGGGACCAGATGCCCATCCCACAAAATTGGATAATCTTTTTTGTGGAGTTCTCTATATCACTATTATCAAAAGAACAGACGATATAGGAACAGTTTCAGTGACCATTGAGTAGATAAAAATAAACCTCTTACCTCTCAACTGCGTGAAAGCTATTTTTTTATCGGGGTTTTTGTTAAGATTAGTGAAATTTTCGTGGCAAAATACCACTATGGCTTTATACGCAGAATTGCATCGGCATCTAGGTGGTTCAGTTGTTCCTCGTGTTCTATGGCGATATTTCCAACGTCATAATACTGAGTTGATTTCTCGCTTTGCTGAATATCCAGAATTTGAAGACTTTTATACTCGTCCCCGTAATACTTTAGATGAATATTTAGAACTGCACACCCTAGTTGAAAGTGTGCAAACGGTGGAAACTTTACCCTACTTTATTTACCGCTTATTACGCGGCGCTTATATTTTTGAGAATTTGGCTTATTTGGAATTACGCTATACTCCCTATTTACGAACTCCTGAACATCTCAGTCAAAACGAAAGAATTGAGAAGATGGCAGAAATTGTGGATATTGTGGGTAAATCTAGTCATATACCGGAATATCCCATTGTTACTACTCAAATTCTCTGTATGCACTCTCGTTTACCTTTTGAAGTAAATAAGGCAATTATTGATTTAGCGGCGCAAAATAGGGAATATGTCTGTGCGGTAGATGTGGCTGGTGGCGATCGCTATTATGCCGAACGCATGGCAGAATGGATCAGTTTATATAACTATGCTCATTCACAGGGTATTAACACCACAGGGCATCTTTATGAAACAAAAGATGGTTGTTATCCAGAATTATTACCTTATTTAATGCGAATTGGTCACGGTATCCAAATTCCTTTTTTATATCCTGAATTACTGCCAGAAATTGCCAGGAGAGGGCAATGTTTAGAAGTTTGTCCGACAACTTATTTAAAAACAGGAACTTTGCCGGATATCCGGGAACTAAAATTAGTTTTTGACCGATGTTTTGAAGCTGGAGTTGATATCGCCATTTGTACTGATAATGCGGGATTACATAATATGCGTCTCCCCTTTGAATATGAAAATCTTTTGACTTACGACATTATTAATTTTCAACAGTTAAAAGCTTGTCAGGATGCAGCTTTTCGTCATGCTTTTGCGTGGCCTCATAGTCAACGTCCAGCATCTTTATTAACTGGGTTGTTGAAGTAGGGAGGAGACAGAAGAAACAGGGGGCAGACTCCTGGACGCAGGACATTGGGCGCAGGCCCTGCGCCCCTACCTCCTCAAGATTTAAGAGACTTCCAATTTAAAAAATATTCCAAAATTTCTTGTAGTGCGGGCATCTTGCCCGCTAATAATACAAGGACGGGCAAGATACCATTGGATAGCGAACGCGAGAGCGTCCCGGAGGGAACTAGCGCTGCTGCAAGCAGTTCATTTTTTTTGTGGAGTTCTCTAACCGTCTGTGCCTTCTGTAGCACCACCGATGGATTTCCAGGCTTGTAAACCACCACTAAGTTCTGCTACTGCTGAAAAACCGAGGAATTGTAAGGTTCTTACACCTTGGGCTGATTGGCTGTCATTTTCGCCGTAAATGTAGATTTGGCGCTGTCTATGTAGAGATATTTGGGCGCGAGATTCTAAGTCGTTGAGGGGCATAGAAATTGCTCCTGTGATGCGGCTGTAATTGTACTTTGAGCGATCACGCACATCAATAACTGTGAAAGCAGGTTGACCCCATTGGAGACTTGTTTTTAAGTCGTTAACGTCAGCAACTAAATTAATACTCATAAGCTTTTCCTGCGTCTAAGTCTAAGAGGATGTTTAAAAAGTTCTCTTGTCGGGATCAAAAGTTTTAGATCCCTCTAAATCTCCCTGAAAAATGGAGACTTTGATGACCGTTCCCCCTTTTTTAATATGGGGGTTAGGGGGGATCTAAAAGTACCTAAAGTCACAATGAAACACTTTTCAAACAACCTCTAATCAAAAATCTACCAAATATCTGTTCTTAATTGTGATTTCTTTAGAATGACAGCAGATTTTATAGAAAATGACATTATTCGTAGGGTGTGTTAGGCATAGCCGTAACGCACCTTAATTTTTATCAATGGTGCGTTCCGCTGGCGCTAACGCACCCTACGGGCTTTTTATGGGGGAAGATGTGAATTAAGATTTAGTTATCTGCATGAAGATACCGAGATAATAAAATGACCCCTATTGATTAGAAGATATCTATTGATCTTCTAACTGACTACTAAATTCTCTAGGTGAACGTCGTTTTAACTCAAGTGACTCAGTGCGCGGTAATAAGTCAAATACTTCTCTCAATTTGTCGTCTATTTCCTCAAAAGGTACTTGACCTTTTTGATTGAAAACTACCTTACCTGACTGGTCAAAAATCACAACTTGAGGAACACTTCCTCCATAATAATATCCTGGCTCTGTGGGTTGATAGGTGGTTTTGTCAGCTAAAATAGTATCAACGCTGATAGGAATGATTTCTGTGGCGCGGCCATAGAATGCTTGCATTTCCGAAATAACCGGCGCATATTGTTTGCAATCGCTACTATCATCAGTGTAAAATGTCATTATTGCTGGTTTATGTTCTGCTAAAGTCTGAGCTAGTGTTTCTTTGGAAGGAACTAGAGAACCATTACCAGCATAAATTACAAAAATATTGCCATCATATCTGTCATCTTTAATACCTGCTAATGCTGGCTGCATACTAATTACGAATAGGCAAACAAGCAGCACTAAGCATTTCGCCATGAACCGGCGACCGTTAGTAATTATTTGAGTTTGTAAAAAAAGCCACTTTGTGCTATTCATTAACAGAAACCTTGTCTTTGCTACTATTTTTTCTAAGTTTGTGCTGAACAGATGTTAACTGGTTGGATAATAATCACGCTCACGCACTATTTTTTAAGATAACCTTTACATGGTAGTTTCTCAAAAAAATTATTTTTTAGTCAATAATATAGAGACATTTCATAGAATATCTCTACTAAAGATGTCTTTTTGATGCTATCTTCTCTAATTAGTTAAACTAGTAGTCTGTCAAGAACTAATTGACGGGTTCATTCGTTGCCATTTTGATTCTTCCTTCTTCCTTCTTCCTTCGTGTCCTTCGTTCCTTCGTGGTTCGTTTCTTATCCGTCAAAATTTATTTGACAGACTACTAGCAGGTTGAAATTCTTTTTGCAATTATAGGTTATTCATAAAACATGACTGTGGCTAAGAAAATAAAAGTTATAGATAGACTCCGCTTGGGTTTTGCGGTATCAATGGCAAAAAGTGTCACCTTTTTGGTGAGGTCACTGCGTCTTGGTGCTGCTAGTGTCTTACCAGGTGCGATTGCGCGACGGATAGAACCGCGAATTTTGGAGTTATTGAGTCAGCAAGTGCAGAATGGGGTAATTCTCATTGCGGGGACGAATGGGAAAACTACTACTGCGTTACTGTTATGCACCATTTTAGAACGGAAGGGTTTCCGTGTTGCCCATAACTCTACAGGTGCAAATCTGGAAAATGGGTTAGCGACGGCTTTAATAGATAATGCTAATCTCCTAGGAAATATAAATGTAGATTATGCAATTTTAGAAGTTGATGAAAATATAGTTCCCAAGGTTTTAAAACCGCTTCAACCTCGAATTATTCTTTGTTTAAATCTGTTTCGTGACCAATTGGATAGATATGGGGAAGTAGATAGTATTAGCAAGCGGTGGACAAAGGTTATTGCTACTTTACCAGAAACAACCGTAGTTATCCCCAATGCTGATGATCCGACTTTATCATATTTGGGTCAACAGTTATCCCAAAAGGTCTTATTCTTTGGTTTAAATGAACCAGAAAATTATTTAGAAGCTATTCCTCACGCGGTTGATTCTATCTATTGTCCTAGCTGTGGTCATGCTTTAGATTATCAAGGGGTTTATTTATCCCATTTGGGAGATTTTACCTGTCCTAGTTGTGGTTTTACTAAAAGTCAACCTGCATTATTAAGTCAGGAATGGTCACAAATTCTCGTTGGTTTATATAACAAATATAATACTTTAGCCGCAGCCACAGCAGCGCAGGAATTAGGAGTTGATGAGGTTAGTATTAGGGATGGAATTAATAATTTCCAAGCTGCTTTTGGTCGGGCAGAAGATTTAGTGATTGACGGTAAACGGGTGCGGATTTTATTATCTAAAAATCCTGTAGGAACAAATGAAACTATTCGCGTCGTCACTCAAAGTACCGATAAAACTACTTTATTGGTGTTGAATGATAGAACCCCAGATGGTACTGATGTATCATGGATTTGGGATGTGGATACAGAAAAGTTGGTAGCACGGGGTGGAACATTGATTGTCAGTGGCGATCGCGTGTATGATATGGCTTTACGTCTGCGTTATAGTCAGGAATCTCTGGACAGTGACATTAATCTGATTGTAGAGTCAAATTTGCACAAAGCGATCGCTACTGCTCTAGAGCATACACCAGCGAATGAAACCTTACACATTCTCCCCACTTATTCAGCCATGCTAGAAGTGCGAGAAGTATTAACTGGTAGGAAAATCCTCTAATAACTAACTGTATGAAAATAGTCAAACTGATTTTGCTTGCTTTTCCTGTATTTTTAGCATCTCTACTATTGGTAGTCAATCCAGCACAGGCTTCCAGATTAAAAGCTACACCCGCTGTACAAATGATTGTAGTGACATCTACTCAAGCAAATTTTGATATAGCTACACCGCAAATTAATAGCATTACACATTCTGTGATAGAACAAACTGGTTGCAGTTGTACTAATTGCGTTCAAGCTAATTTACATAAATTACAAGGTAAGTTACCTATGGTTGATATTTTCTAAATTAGAATAATAAATGTTCTACAAGTAAGTCTGGCGGTTTCTAAGAGGATGTTTGATAGCGAAGCGTGGCGTTAGCCATAAAGTATCAGAATTAATCGAGATCCCCCCAACCCCCCTTAAAAAGGGGGGCTAAATTCCTCAAAGTCCCCCTTTTTAAGGGGGATTTAGGGGGATCTACGGGTGTCAGATCCCACAGAAAAAAGTTTTCAAACAACCTCTAACCGCCGATTTAATGTATATAATTCTCAAAATTAGAATATTTAAATTTTGGAGTTTTGAATATATTCAGAAATTACAATAAATCATGTTAGAAAAGAAACTATTTACACATTTATTAAAAACTACTATTTTAGGTTTAATGTTGGGTTTATTTGGATGCGGAAATAAAACTACCAATACCAAATACAATATCACCAATAGGAATAATAATTTACCCTTAGTAGTAGCAACTAATAGCGTAATTTGCGATTTAACAAAACAAGTTGCTGGAGATACAATTAATCTTATTTGTTTAATTCCTCCTGGTATCAATCCCATAAATTATAAACCCATACCGGAAGATATTCAAGCCATAAAAAATGCTAACCTAGTATTATATCATGGTTATAACTTTGAACCAGGATTAATAAAAACAATCAAGGAGATTAAAAACTCCAAACTCAAAATTGCCGTTGCTCAAACTAGCGACATAAATACCATCAAAATCAGAAAAAACCGTAAACAAATTATTGAACCTCATGTTTGGCATAATCCAAATAATACTATCAAAATGGTAAAGATAATTAATAGTAGTTTAGTTAAATTAGCACCAAAAAATAAAAATATCTATAATAAAAATACCAAAGCAGTAATTCAAGAAATCAGTCAAATCAATAGTTGGATTAAAGTAAGATTAGCTAGTATCCCCGCTAAAAATCGTAAATTAATTACAACTAATTCAGCAATGATTTATTATTTTAAGGCTTATGATATTCCCTATTCAGTAAATTTAGATAATGTCAAAAATATGGAAAAATTGGCTATTAATGGATTAGGTGAACCGGGAACTAAGACAGAAACCTATCAGAAAATGATCAGGGCTAATACAAGGGTAATTGTAGAAAGCCTAGGAGGAACATATCTGAGGTTTTATCCTACAAATTCTCAAAAATAATGCGTTTCCTAGAACTTTGGTAGAGACGTTCCATGGGTAGGGATTCTCGTCTCTACATTCTTTTTTTCCAGATTTCTAATTAATTTGATTCAGCCCAAGTTTTTGCCCAATCTAAAGTTTTGTGAACTTCCTCCATTGTTGCAGCTTCACAATAAAGACGTAAAACTGGTTCAGTTCCGCTAAATCTAATCATTAACCAACTTTGATCAGCTAAACGGAATTTATAACCATCAATTGTTTGACAACCGATTACCGCTTTACCTGCAATTTCTGTTAGAGGTTGGGATTGTAACTGTTGTAATAATCGTCCTCTGACTTCCATATTTGCTAAAGGTAAATCAATCCGATCATAGGCTGATGAAAAACCAGTTTTTTGTTGTAAATAGCGGTAATATTCACCTAAATCCAACCCCGATTCCACCACAGCTTCTAATACATAAAGTGCCGAAAGTAGGGCATCACGTTCGGGAATATGACTACCATAACCAATACCACCGGATTCTTCACCACCTAATAATACCTGGGTGGCTAACATTCGGTCAGCAATGTATTTATAACCTACTGCTGTTTCATGAATAGAAAGGTTATGTAATGCCGCTACACGGGGCATTAAGTCCGAACCGCTGACAGTTTTGACGATTTCGCCCTGAAAGTTGCGGCGCAGGGTGAGGTGGTCAATTAAGATGGGAATTAAAATTTGAGAACTGAGGAAATTAGCATCTTGATCTACTGCCGCAATGCGATCGCAATCTCCATCAAATACTAAACCCACAGTTAAACCAGTTTTATTTGTTTCCCGATGGTTTTTCATGACTGTAAATAGCCGGGAAAGATACTTTGGTAAAGGTTCAGGCGCACCACCTTCAAATAGAGGATCACGTTCGCTATTAATTTCCTTGACTTGTGACCCTAATAATCGTGCTAATCCCCCAGCCGCAGCCCCGTGCATAACATCCACAAATATTGTTAACTTGCCAGAAGTAATGACTTCTTTAATTTTGTCAATATCAACTTTAGCCGCTAATGCTTGACAATAACTAGGCCAAGGATCAAAGGTATTTTCCTTGCCTGGAATCGTCGCTGGGGCAACTTTTTCTGATAATAAGGCTTCTATCTCTTGAGTAACTTCCGGTGGCACTGAACCACCAAAAGCACTTTTAACTTTTAATCCTAAATATGTACCAGGATTATGACTAGCTGTAACAACTAATGCCCCCAAAGCTTTGAGTTCTTTAGCTGCCCAACTAAAAGCTGGAGTTGGTGCAAAAGTTTCGCTAAACAGAACATCAAAACCCATTGCAGTCACGGCATTAGCAACTACACGAGCAAACTCTTCTGCCATAAATCGGCGGTCATAACCGACAATAATCGTCCGGCTACCCACTTCAGAAAAATAAGTGCTATGTAAGACTTTGGCTGCTACGGTTGCTACTAAGGCCAGACGTTCAAAGGTAAACTCCTCACCTATCACACCTCTCCAGCCATCTGTACCAAACTTGATTGGATTAATTACAACTGGCATAAAAATATCCTAAATTTCCAAATTAATTATATGGGTAATTGGTCAGTTGTCAGTTGTCATTACCTATTACATTCCCATTATAAGATTACCTATCTTCTTCCTTCTTCCTTCTTCCTTCGTGTTCTTCGCTCCTTCGTGGTTCATTTAATCCATATTCTGTTAGTGGGAAGGGAGTATTAGCTGTTCCCTTTTGTTAACAAAGAAATTGCCATTGGTAAAATCCGATGCTCTTGTACTTGAATTCTGGCGTGTAGTGTTTCTGATGTATCATCTGGTAGCACGGGAACAGCCGCTTGGATTAAAATCTCGCCACTGTCAACTTCTAAAGAAACAAGATGTACCGTACAGCCAGTGATTTTAACTTTAGCAACTAAAGCCTGTTCTACAGCTTGCACTCCTTTAAAACTCGGTAATAAGCTGGGATGGATATTAATCATGCGATTAGGAAAAGCGTCAATTAGAACTTTTGTTACTAATCGCATCCATCCCGCCATAATCACGAATTCTACATCATGCTGTTGTAATATTTGGACAACCTGACTATCAAATTTTTCTCGATTTTTATAGTCACGATGATTTAACAATACAGACTTTACGCCCCAATTTTCTGCCCTAACTGCTGCCTTAGCCCCAGGATTGTTGTAAATTAAAACTTGAATTTGGGCATTAATTTTACCGTCAGCAATAGCTTGGGCAATTACTTCAAAATTACTACCATTTCCCGAAGCCATAATTCCTAGTTTCAAAGGTTGATTAGATAAAACTTGGTAATTATAAATATCAGGATAAATGAGACTAGAAGTAGTATTTATTGAGGAATTGTGAATCATAAACAATGATTATTTTAACAAAATTGAACCTGATGAACATTGAACTTGTTATAGCAGAAATCAAAAGTAAAAGTCCCTTGACATGAGGCTTTTAAGGTAAATGTTGTATTTCATTCAAATGAATACCACTAGAAGATGCTAAATTAATTAATCATCTTAATCAAATAAATCACACAAATCACAGTTCAGACATTTCATCTTAATCAAATAAATCACACAAATCATAGTTCAGACATTTCATCTTAATCAAATAAATCACACAAATCATAGTTCAGACATATCATCTTAATCAAATAAATCACACAAATCATAGTTCAGACG
>JAKOGY010000232.1 GCA_028658405.1 Dolichospermum sp. ST_sed8
TTACAGTCCCGTTTTGAAGAACTTTTAGATAAGAAAAAAGCTGATACGCTCACTCTCGAAGAAGAAGCTGAATATACAGGTATTTCGGAGTTACAGCGGATATTTACCTTAATTAACGCTCAATTAGCAGCAAAAAGTAAATGGTGATTGATCCCAAAACCCAAGAACAGGTTTCTTTATTTCATCCCCGTCAACAAGAATGGTCTGAACATTTTATATGGACAAAAGATGGTATAAAAATTGTAGGTATAACTATTATAGGTAGAGCTACTATTAGTCGCTTTGACTTTAATGATAAACGACGTGATGAGCCTTCTATTCAAGTTGCTCGTAGCTTTTGGATAGAAGCGGGTTGGCATCCACCACAATCAGATCTTCGTCAAGAATAAAATTTATCAGATTCTTGTTTGAGAGTGCTTGATGTTGAACCGGATATTTAATTTGTCTGAATCAGGATGTCCAGGATTTTAGGATTTTCAGGATTAAATAAGGTCAAACCAGGATCGGAAAAATTTGTACCCATCCTCATATTAAAATTCACCAAATAACAGAATCATAAAATCCCATGATTATTTTATCTGCTGTAATTAAATCAGCCTGATATTTTTGAGCTAAAGCAACAATAACCCGATCTGCTGGGTCTTTATGACTCCATTCTAAAGCAACACTTTCTAACCATAAATTTTCATCAATGGGAATTATTGTAATCACATCAGATTTTTGTAAAGCCTCCAGATAAGTTGTTACAGAAACTCCTAAATCTAACTTTTGATTTTTAATTTTAATAGCAATTTCCCAAAGTGAAATCGAAGCAACTAAACCATTTTTTTCGACTTCCATTTTTTCACAAGCTGCTTTTGCGGAAATAGAAAGTTGATCTGGATCAAGACTCCACCAAATTAAGGTACAAGTATCTAAAACAACGGTCATATTTCGCCCCATTCTTCAGTTGTGGGTGTGGTTATATCTTCAAAATATTTGACTTTACCACGTAGGGGATTAAATAATTTTTCTGTTGAACTTTTTACATCCATATTTTCTGACGTTTTAGTTTCTATAAAAGTGATTAAAACTTGGCTTTCCAAAATATTTGCAGGAATTTCAGCTAACTCAATTTTTCCATTGCGGTAGATTCCTTTAACAGTTTGTAGCATAGTTAATTATCTCCTTTGCTTTTAAACCCATTCTCGCCTGATTTACTTCTGAATCTCATAAACAAATGTGAAGTTGTGCTTCCTTTTACTTTTTATTATTCCCCAATATTGTTTTTATACACACCAGAAGCGCTCCGCAGGAATCGCATTTGGGCAAGTTTTGCCTATACTAAAAATTTATGATACTATATATGGTATCATCGCTCCATGAGCAAATTAAGAAAATTGGTAGTTAAATTCCTCAAACTACCTCCAGAAGTGCGATTTGAGGATGTGTACTATCTTTTAGAAGCTTTTGGCTTTGAAGAAAAACGTTCTAAAGGTAGTCATCATAGTTTTAGAGACTCCCAAGGTAGAAAAATCACTGTACCCAAAATAGGAGGACAAAAAGTTAAAGGAGTCTATGTCCAACAAATAATTGATTTATTAAATCTAGAAGAGTGGATAAATGAAAACACTGAACCAGACGAACAAGCAGATTGAAACAGCATCCCTAGAATACTATTTAAACCTTCAATATCCTGTCACTTTATACCCTGACCCAGAAGGTGGATATGTAGCAGAAATTAAAGATTTACCTGGATGTCTCACTCAAGGAGAAACATTAGAAGAGACAATGATAAACATTAATGAAGCGCGAGAATTATGGATAGAAACAGCCTATGAAGCCGGTGATAATATTCCTTTACCTACCACTGATGATAGTTATAGTGGTAAGTTAATATTAAGAATACCTAAATCTTTACATCGGCGTTTAGCTGAAACTGCGAAAACAGAAGGAGTAAGTTTAAATCAATATCTTCTATCTTTAGTCAGCTTTAGAATTAAATAATGGTGATAAAACAGTTAAGAGCGATAGCGAAGCGCTGCTGCAAGGAGGTCGCATTTTTTGCCGCTTCTACCAAAATCTTGGTAATTGTTCATGCAAATTAGCAACGCGATTTGATAATGCAAAAAATGAAATAAAAACATTGAAATTTTCAGCTTATCCTGTGGGGTTGGTTGCTGATAATTTCACATTTAATAAAGAAGATTTATATGATAGATAAAGCGATTTTTATAGATACGAATATTTTGAGTTATAATCATCAAATAAAAATAGCTTCAAATCTTTATGCCAAGAGATTAAGTTGTTTCCGATGTAAGCACTCGTTTTAAGTGTGGTAAATTTTCTGATCTTTCTTCTGTTACCTCTATAACTTCAGGAAGCAAATGTGCAACTCCAAGTAACTTTCCTAAATAAGATGTTTTCAGAAAAGCTTGTCTTTGGGCATGAGTCATTATCTGTTTTGATCCTGCCATTACTTCATCGCTACTCATATAGCTTAGGCTTTCCCCATCTTGTTTCATGTCGCTGACAAAATTCTGCTGCTGCGGTTCGTGAAAATCTGAAGACATATAAATCTTCTCCACTAGGAGTGCTACGTGAGAAACCAAGATACTCCATTTGTACCTTATCTCTATAGTATGGCACACGTTCAGGATAAGCTTCTAGATAAACGAATGATTCTACTGCTGTTACCGGACAAAACTCGAAAGCAACCTTGATTGCATACCAAATTAACCATTTACCAAGAGGTTCAATAAATCTTGCCGTAGCATCTCCTTGACTGGTAGGATGTGCTTCTATATTGTTTATTTCTAGAAATATCGGAGGTGCAAGTTCAGGATAAAAATATGGATATAGACCGTATTTAACTAATCCCCACACTTGATTATTATAAACAATCTTAACTATATTTTCGCAGTAAAAAGCAGTTCCATTCCAAATATTTAACCAGTCACAAGACCAATTTCTGGGAAGATCATCAATAGTTGCTGGAGAAATAACAGCAATTTCCTCTATGTTAGATTCAATTAACACTTTTACCTGATAACTTCCGATGGTAGTCAATTTGTTTTCCGCCCTTCTGAGAGTTAATTTATAACCTAAAAATTATACAGTTATATCTTCTTTTATACCCAAGCAAACCCAATCAATTTCACCTGTAGCCTTACTTTCCTGCATAATTAACCCATTGCGGTTTTAAAGTTTCCCCAACGGTCAGAACTGGCGTACAATACTGGAATTGACTAATATTAAGCCACGCCAAGTTAAAAACAGTATCTTATGCCAGCATTTTTATTAGAGGTCGGTACAGAAGAATTACCCGCAGGTTTTTTGAGTGATGCTATTGTACAATGGCGATCGCGCATTCCCCAAAGTTTAGAAGCTCACAGTCTCTCTGACACTGTTATTGAAGTCTATGGAACACCCCGACGGTTAGCGGTTCTGATTACCGGTTTACCTTCCCAACAAGCAGACAGAGAAGAAGAAATTAAAGGACCACCCGCACAAGCAGCTTTTAAAGATGGACAACCCACTAAAGCCGCCATTGGTTTTGCGACTAAGCAAGGTGTAGATATTTCTGCTTTAGAAATTCGTCCCACAGACAAAGGGGATTTCGTCTTTGTTAACAAAAAAATTCCCGGTCGTCCCATAGCCGATATTTTAACCGAACTTGTTCCCCAATGGGTCTGGAACTTAGAAGGTAAGCGGTTAATGCGCTGGGGACATGGTGACGGACGATTTTCCCGGCCAATTCGGTGGTTAGTCACATTGTTAGATGGGGAAATTTTACCATTACAATTAGAGAATGGGGCAAAAGTTGTCAAGAGCGATCGCATTTCTCGCACCCATAGAGTATTACACCCCGAACCTGTCAGCATTGACCACGCTACAGAATATGTAAATACCTTGGCTTCTGGTTATGTTAATGTAACTCCAGAAAACCGAGCCGAAATCATCACAAATCAAGTCAAAGCAGCCGCAGCAAAATTAGGCGGATATACACCAATTTACCCCGATTTACTAGCAGAAGTTATCAATTTAGTTGAATATCCCACCGCAGTTATTGGACAATTTGAAGCAGAATTTCTCAACTTACCAACGGAAGTAATTACCGAAGTCATGGTAAGTCACCAGCGTTATTTTCCTGTTTTCAAAAATGCGGAATGTCAGGAATTATTACCTAATTTTATCACAATTAGTAACGGAGATCCAGCTAAATCTGATATTATTGCAGTCGGTAACGCCAGAGTAATTCGAGCGCGGTTAGCTGACGGGAGATTTTTCTATGAAGCTGATTTAGTCAAACCCTTAGAAAGCTATTTACCCCAATTAGAAAAAGTCACATTCCAAGAAGATTTAGGTTCAGTTCGTGCCAAGGTAGAAAGAGTAGTGAAAAACGCCGAAAAAGTTACTACTCAATTACAACTAAATCTAGACCAAACCCAAAATATCAAAAGGGCTGCATTACTCTGTAAAGCAGATTTAGTAACGCAAATGGTGTATGAATTTCCCGAATTGCAGGGAATTATGGGACAAAAATATGCCTTAGCTAATGGCGAAAATCCAGAAGTATCTCAAGCGATTTTTGAGCATTATTTACCTAGAAATGCTGATGATATTTTTCCCCAAACTCTTACAGGTCAAGTTGTCGGTTTAGCTGATAGATTAGATACTTTAGTTAGCATTTTTGGCTTAGGTTTAATTCCCTCCGGTTCATCAGATCCTTTTGCATTACGTCGCGCTGCAAATGCCATCATTAATATTACCTGGTTGGCGAATTTGCAAATTAATTTATCCACCTTGTTAGCAGAAATAGCCACAGATTTCGCCACAACTTTTAACAAAGATGCCAAATCCTTAATTAAAACATTGCAAGAATTTTTCCTGCAACGGATTCGCACCTTATTACAAGATGAAAAACAGATAGATTACGATTTGGTAAATGCGGTTTTGGGAGAAAATGATCCCGAATACACAGAACGAGCATTAACGGATTTATTAGATGTCCGCGATCGCTCTCTCTATTTACAACAAATCCGCCAAGATGGTACATTAGATAAAATTTACGAAACCGTCAACCGTTCCACAAGATTAGCAGCACAGGGAAATCTAGATTTCCAAACATTAGCACCAGAATCTTTAATTAATCCCGAACTCTTCCAGAAAAAATCCGAATCTGCATTTTATAACGCCTTGCTGGAGTTAGTTCCCCAAACCCAAGCAGCACAACAAAACCGGGATTACCAACTGTTAGTAACCGCACTAGCAAAAATCGCCCCTACCGTCAGCACATTTTTTGATGGTGAAGACAGCGTTTTAGTCATGGACGCAAATCCAGATATTAAGCAAAATCGCTTAAATTTGCTGGGATTACTGCGAAATAACGCCCGTGTTTTAGCGGATTTTGGCGCAATCGTTAAAAATTTGTAGCCTAAAGCAACAAAAAGTTGTGTAATTTGCACCAATTAACGCTACTATAGGGAAGCTTAACCAGGGATGCTTATACAGTCTATGCCAGAAGCGTTAATTATTGGATTCGGAAAGTCCGGTGTTGCTGCGGCAAGATTGTTGAAACAGGAAGGCTGGGAGGTTGAACTTTGCGATAGTAGCACCTCCCCAACCCTCCTCGAACAACAACAAAAACTCGCCAGCGAACAAATTACCGTCAAATTAGGAAACACACCAGAATTCACTAATTCTGATATATCCAAACTAATAGTTGTTAGTCCCGGAGTTCCCTGGGATATTCCTATTTTAGCCAAAGCGCGAGAAATAGGCATAGAAACTATTGGCGAAATGGAACTGGCTTGGCGATTTATGCAGGATATCCCCTGGGTAGGAATCACCGGTACAAATGGCAAAACTACCACCACCGCTTTAACTGCGGCCATTTTCCAAACAGCAGGATTAAACGCTCCCGCCTGTGGTAACATTGGTTATGCCGCTTGTGAAGTTGCTCAAGCTACAAAAAAACCAGATTGGATAATTGGCGAACTTAGCAGTTATCAAATTGAATCTTCTGTTACTCTAGCGCCACGAATCGGGATTTGGACAACCTTCACGCCAGATCATTTAGCGCGTCATAAAACCTTAGAAAATTACTATAATATCAAAGCCAAATTATTACATAATTCCCAAATCCAAATATTTAACGGTGATGATGCTTATTTGAGCAAATTAGGATTAAATCATTGGCCAAATGCCTATTGGACAAGCGTTAAAGGTCAAGAATTCCTAATAGGTGAAAAAGGCTTTTATATAGAAAATGGCTGGGTAATGGAAAAAATCACCCCAACACCCCAACCAATTGTTGAAGTATCTGCATTGCGAATGGTAGGGGAACATAACCAGCAAAATCTCCTCATGTCTGTCGCTGCTGCTAGATTAGCAGGTATAGATATTACCGCCATTTCTCAGGCTGTGCGTGAATTTCCTGGCGTTCCCCACCGTTTAGAGCATATCTGCAATTGGCAAGGCATTGATTTTATTAACGATAGCAAAGCCACCAATTACGACGCAGCCGAAGTTGGTTTGGCATCTGTGCAAAGTCCCGCCATTTTAATCGCCGGTGGAGAAGCCAAAGCCGGAGATGATAACGCCTGGTTAGCGCAAATTCAAGCTAAAGCCGCCGCAGTCTTACTGATAGGTAATGCAGCACCAGCATTTGCAAAACGGCTGCAAGAGGTGGGATATAGTAATTATCACATAGTCGAAACAATGGAAAACGCCGTATCCATGTCTGCGGAATTAGCTAAAAAACATCAAGCATCAGTGGTATTACTATCTCCAGCTTGCGCTAGTTTTGACCAATATCCTAACTTTGAAATGCGCGGAGAAGACTTTCGGCAATTGTGTCAAAAATATCTACTTACATAGGGTAGAATTATATCAAATCCGGGTAATTGCACATAGTTTCAATCTTGTAATAACAGGGTTGTAGCTCGTTTTTAGTGTGGTTGTTCTAACGGATTTGATATGATTTACAGCGGTTTCCGCTCTTATGAGGTACAAAGTTGAATCATGAAACTCTTGTAGTGCGGGCATCTTGCCCGCTAAATATGTACCTCATAACACCGGGAAGTGCTGTATTAGTAGAAGGTACAAATGCAAAAGGATAAACCCTGTTTATGGATGTTGATTGACTCTCAAAAGGAAAAAGATGATATCTATGGTAAAAAAAGGACATTTTGCTGGTTTCGGACAGGAGAACCTATAGGTTATACAGATTTAATTCATATCGCCACTCTACAGTCTAATGGTGGTAATCATGTATCTCATTTATTTGAATTGAAAAATTATGTAAACTACAACAAATTAGAAAATTTATTAGCGACCAAGAAATGGCGGGAAGCTGACCTAGAAACATTTGAAATTTTGAAATCTTTATGCGGTTATGAGATTAGTCCAAATCCTGCATGGTCGTTAAATATAGAGGAAATCGTTAACATACCATGCTCACATCTACATACTATTAATAATCTTTGGGTTAAATACAGTAAGGGGCGTTTTGGTTACAGGGTTCAGTTAAATATTTTAAGAAAACTTGGTTTTCAAAAAAATGGAAATGAAGAGCAAATGTTACAATGTTTAGAAAATTTTATGGACAAAATAAAATGGAATACAGGTACTTCCGTTTTAAATTTTACACTCAAAGCTCCTATTGGTCATCTTCCTGCTATTGTGCGTTGGGGTATGGCAACTAGTCCACAAGGCGCTATAAAAATTTACATCCGTCTTTTTTCTCGATGTGAAGAATGTAATCTTTAAATATGGTTGGCAAGTTTTCTGATAATTGTAGGACAGTCTTAATAAAGTCCAGCTAACTGAATTATTCTGTCCCACAATTTATTTTATTTGTATTGAGAAGCTAGAGAAAGCAAAGTAGATTGAATTTCATGTGAAATATCGGGAGGTAAGGTGGCAACACCGCCACCCACAGCGTATTTATGTTTGTTTTTGATAGTAGTCTGATTTTGCCATCCCAATATATCCCATCCATCTTCCAGCATTTGTTTAATCTGAGCTAAATCATCTTTTACCACTGTTATATGATCTTTTCCATCAAAGTTTAAATTGGTCATAGTAGTAATGGGAGCTATGCGAATTTTACCTTGTAAATGCTGATAATTTGGAGTATCTAACAGACTTTCCATATTAGTCATCACATTAGCCTGATTTGCTCCTGAAGTTCCTGTTTTATATCCACCTTCTGCGTAGGTTTCTTTAATAGTTTTAGTCTGTCCATGATTGGCAGAATATATGATAGCAACCCCAAAAGAACCTTTTTTCAGCAAAGTATCGGCTTCCTGCAAAATTTTTTCCGCTTGGCTTTTCGCAGAAATATGATTACCATCTTGGCTATACGGGAGATAAAAATCAATAAACTTGCCTTTTTTAATCATTGATTTTTGATGTTTTACTAATAAAAATTCTACAAAATCCAATACTTCTTGTTGTTTGTCAGGAGGTAATTTCAGTACCCTATCTATGATAATTTGTTCAATGCTCATTTTTTTCTTCCTGACTTTTACTTGTATATTTTACCACATATATATAAGAATATGATAGAAAAATCTTGAAAAAAAGTCAGGTATACTCACAACGGCTTAATTATTTGATTTATACTGCAAACGGTTCATAGTTTAACCAAATATGAAACCCCTCTTGTAAACCT
>JAKOGY010000233.1 GCA_028658405.1 Dolichospermum sp. ST_sed8
ACCTAGATAACGTTTACTCATGTTTTGAGTGGTTTGGTTCACATAAACTACAGATTACTCCGTTTATTTATGCTCTCTTACAGGATTATTTATTAGTGAGTTCCACCAGCATCGAAATGGATTTGTATCGCAAAAACGAAGCAGGTGATTGGTTAATTATTAACTATCAAGCAGGCGACAACGTGGAACTCAAAAGCATTAATTTAAGCTTTCCCATTGAGCAAATCTATCGCAACCTCGATCTCACACCAGAGACTGAATCAACCAAGTTATCGTGACGTACTCCACACACTCCCTTTCAGGTGAGTGTGGGCTTCTCAGTGACTCCTCTATAAGGACATTAACTGAGCTTTAAGACCGTGCGCCCCACGGTTCTTTGGTTTTGAGATTTGTTTTTTGTTTTGTAGGCTGCATTTCTGCATTTAATTGGAATACACCTACTCTCTTATAATAACATAAAATCAATATTTTGTTCGTTTCGTGGTCACTGAGCTTGTCGAAGTCCTCAAGTCGCCAATATAAGCCCCAATTTGTTTAAGTCCCTGTAAAACTTGGATACGTTCTGCTGTATTTTCAAGTAACCGATAGGTAGGTGATCGCGTATATTGAGGGACATTTTGATGGCGGTCACATTTCAAAAACAATACTTCTCTTCCATTTGTAACCATTCCATAACAACTTGATTGCAAATTAGGAGCGCTCAACAAATAAGTAAGTGCTTGGGGAATTCCTGCGGTAACGTCTAGTCTTGCAGGTTTTGATTCGATTACCAAAATCCAAAAACTATCTTGGATTACCAAAATATCAATTCTGCCTTGAACTACCATAGCATTAGCTTCATCAGCAACTTCGATACTGGTACTTACTTCTGCTTTTACCAAAAAAGGAAATTGATAGAAACCAGCCAAATCTAGCAATGGCGATACCACGACGAGCTTAACAATTTCTTCGAGGGGCGGTTCTTCTTGACTGAGATAGGTATAGTTGCGAGTGAGGCGATCTAGTCCTTGTAGTTCCGCTTCAGTTAGTGTTGGTGAATTATTTAACCATTCATCAAAAAAGCGATCGCTAGTGTCGAGTCTCAAGCCAAAGGTTTGACGGAGATTGCTAAGGGTAAGGCTACTAGCATTTGTAATCACAGTTAAATCCTTGCAGTAGTTACATGAATTTTAGAAGTTTAGGAATTTGATTTGGGTTCTAATACTTAATATACGATACATACGAGGAAAATAGCGATTCCTAGGTCGCGCTAATGAAATGTAACGCCTCTTGTTTTTGTTTGGATTAAAGCAATTTATTCAGGGCGATAGCGAACGCGAGAGCGTCCCGGAGGGAACTAGCGCGACTGAGGAATCGCTGTATAGCAAATTATTGGAGCGGACAATATTGTGATATTTTGCTATTGAGTTGAGGGCAATAGCGAAGCGCGACCTAGGAATCGCGCAAGTGCTGACCTCTAAGTTATAATTAGTAGGCATACAAGTCTGCTGTTAGTATGTGGAGTACCCGATGAACACCCGCCTAGAAGTTGAATTAGCAATTAAGCAATTACCAGAGGGTCAGTAACCCAGCCCTAAAGGGACTGAGCTTGCAAGAGTAATCAAACAAGCTGTACTGACCAGACCACCCTAAACGTAAGTCGAAGGGTAGCCGTTATTTGAGTCACGACACCCACCGAATGCGAAGCTAGTTCCCTGCTCTGTCATTTGCAATTAAACAGTTTTAAGGTAACAGAAACAGTGTTGCAAGTATAAAAAGCTCTTATAACGCAGTCGTTGCTAACATCACCCCGAAAGGGAGGCACATCGCGTGCAACACATTATGCGTACAGAGTTGAGAAATTTGAATCGGTAATTGTCCCGTTGAAAGTACATCACAAAAGTACCCCAAATTTCTTAACTCCAAGGCGGTAATGAAAAAAGATTCAAAGCCTTTATTACCGCCCGTGCCGTTTCCCTCTCAGGGAGCCAAGCCGCTGAGTTTCCCACTTACCGGGTATTCCTATGAAGTTCGTAATCTGGCAGGATGGCTTCAAGAATATCTCGATGAGATGTGGGATCAGCAAATCGAAGCGGACTTGGCATCAGGAAAATTAGATCGTCTCATTGCTCAAGCAGAAGAGGACATTGCAGCGCACTTCGCACTAGATCGTCCAAACCAGAAATACCACTCTTGACAAGACAATGCAATTGCATTACCTTAAAAATAGAATTTAACCGATAAGTTTAGAGGTCGCTATGGCTGTAATACTAGCCCCATCTTCAGAATCTACTCTTACTGATCGCTATCAGACTACCATCCCTGATCCCGTTCGCAAGTTCCTTGGCTTGGATAAGCGTGATAAAATCTGCTACACTATCCAGCCTGACGGTAAGGTAGTGATTTCTCGCGTTGATAAGACGGAGAGCGATCCTATACTTGGAAAGTTTCTAAATTTTATTGCCCAAGATATCGAAAAGAATCCTCAGCACTTACAAACCATTAGCTCTGATTTAGTCAGCCGTGTTCAGTCCTTAGTTGCTGAAGTCTATCTTGATCTTGATTCCCCACTATCTGACGAGGATGAATAAGTTTGTCTGTAAATCAGCCGCTAGTGATTAATGGGTGGGACGTATTTGCTCATTCTCTCTTTCTTAACCAGTTTGAAGAACTTCTCAGGCAGGTTGAACATTTGCGTCAGAAGTATCCTCAAGACTACAATAAAAAAAACGCCACAAAGCGTCTAGCTGCCATAGCAAAGCTGGCATTTGATGTCATTCCTCAAGATCCAACACTTAGTAATTATCGCCAAGGCAGTACGCTTGGTGACGACTACAAGCATTGGTTTAGAGCTAAATTTTTTCAGCAATACCGACTGTTTTTTCGATATCATCAAGAGAGCAAAATAATTGTTTTCGCTTGGGTTAACGATGAGAACTCTAAGCGTTCTTATGACAGTAACACAGACGCTTATCGAGTTTTTAAGAAAATGCTGGAAAGTGGTCATCCTCCAGACAATTGGCATGATTTACTCAAAGATACAAAATGTGAAACTAATCGTTTAGAGAAAGCAGTCAAAGCAGAAATCTAACTGGCTAGAAATAAGATACATACACAGCATAAGGAATCATTGAAGCGGATAATATTGTGATATTTTGGTATTGAGTTGGGGGTGATAGCGAAGCGCGACCTAGGAATCGCACAAGTCCTGTGGTTTTGTATTGTCCATGTAAATGTACTGATGATGAGCTAGATATGATATCGCTAAAGACACATCAAGTTTTTGGCGGATTTTAAGGCAATAATAAAAAATATTGTATCTAGCCCTTTTATAAATAAACCCCATCTAAGATGAAAACTATAGTTATTGAAAGTAGTGGGAGCAAGATGCTCCCTGCTGTTAGGTAGCGAGCAAGATGCTCGCATTACTTCAGGTTTCAAAATTCTAGCTGACTATAGTTATTGAAAGTAGTGGGAGCAAGATGCTCCCTGCTGTTAGGTAGCGAGCAAGATGCTCGCATTACTTCAGGTTTCAAAATTCTAGCTGACTAGAAAACTTAAAAGAGACTCTTTAAATTCAAAAAGGTGCGTTACATTTGATTAACGTATCCTACAAGATCGGCGATTCCTAGGTCGCGCTAGTTCCCTCCGGGACGCTCTCGCGTTCGCTATCGCATAACTATGGTAAATTCTTAATAAGCAAAGAATAATCCAATCCACCCATCCATCCTCTCTTAATCTCTTTCCCTATTGTCAGTAACCCAGCCCTAAAGGGACTGAGCTTGCAAGAGAAATCAAACAAGCTGTACTGACCAGACCACCCGGAGCATCGTCTAAGGGTAGCCGTTATTTGAGTCACGACACCCCGGAATGCGAAGCTAGTTCCCTGCTCTGTCGCTTGTGATTAAACAGTTCTAAGGTCACTGGAACAGTGTTGCAAGTTTAACAAGCTCTTATAACGCAGTCGTTGCTAACATTACCCCAGAAATGGGAGGCTCTTTGGATCAAAACATTATGCGTACAGAGTTGGAAAATTTGAATCGGTAATTGTCCCGTTGAAAGTACATCACAAAAGTACCCCGAATTTCCCAACTCCAAGGCGGTAATGAAAAAAGATTCAAAGCGGTTAAAACCGTGGTCAGTGAGCTTGTCGAACTGCCCGTGTCGCTTCCATCTCAGGTCTAAAGACACTGAGTTTCCCGCATACCGCGAGGTCTTATGAATTTTAAACGATGGCAGGAACTCAAGCAAATCATCACTGAAGAAAAAGATTTGTCTGAAATTTGGTTATATTACATGGATCATTTTGCGGATCATCCCAAATTCATCAACTTGGGTCAACCTGTCCAGAATCAATATATTGATGCAGTTGTCAAAAAAACCTGTCAACAACTATTTGGTCAAAACGTCAAAATTACCAATTCTCTCATCATCCATATTCCCCGACAGCAATTTTTCCATGGCCCATTCCAAGCAAGCGGACGAATTGGTGGTGTGATTTTCTTTGAGGATATCAAAGTCGGTTTAATGGGTGTTTCTGCACAGTTTCCCCCAACTGGTGAGGTGAAATATTCCCGGTTTACCGAAGTAATGGATCTATCACCACCAACAGGTCATGATTTAAATTGAAGGGGTTCAGAGAAAATTTTATATTGAAGTACATCTCAATATAAATACGCAAATAGTAATATCTAAGCTTAAATAATTACACTCTGTTAACTCAACCTCACCTGCGATCGCACTGTAGGGTGTGTTAGCGATAGCGTAACGCACCGAAAATAAGAAATAACCATAAATATGGTGCGTTAACGGAGTGTAACGCACCCTACAACCCACATTCCGCACCCCCCGGTGTCACAATCGGTAATTTCGGATTTTTGAATACATTAAAGGATAATTTTTATACAAAAATGTCGAAATTTTAGGTAGCGATCGCTAATCCCAAATCCCCAAACGACCATTTTTCGTTGTGTGACAGTTTAGGGTGCGGAAGATGGGCTACAAGATTGACGGATAAGTTTTGTGTGATCTGTAAAAACTCCGCAAACAAAGGTTCTCCAAAATTCATTAATCTCAGGGAAGGTATTTCATCAAACATATCTGGGTAAAAGGTAATCATGTATTCCCGGTTTTTATAGGTAAGTAGCCACGTTTTTTCGTCTTTTGGCTGAAAAATCACCCCAGCAGTTTTTAAAATTGTTGATGTGGTAAATAAATGTTCAATACTTTCTGGTGTAAAAGGAGTAGGTGGAATAGGCTTTTGAATTTCCGCTAAATCAGCATCCAAATCCATTGTTACCATTGCTTCAATTCCTGGACGGAGAGGCGCGTCTAATACCGAGTCAAACTCAGACATTAATACATCCTCTTCTTCTGGATCTGCGCTCATTGCTGCTTGTTCAATGAATGTGGGAACTTTAGCTAAAATGGGTTGGAGATTACCGACAACTGTAGCAAAGGCGTTAATGCGATCGCGCAATTTTCTGTAAACTTTTGCTTCTACAGTGCCATCATAATAAAAATTGTGAATGCGGACAGTTTCATACCTTTGTCCAATTCTATCAATTCTGCCTATCCTTTGTTCCACACGCATGGGATTCCAGGGCATATCATAATTGATTAATACCCCACAATTTTGCAAGTTTAACCCTTCTGACGCAGATTCAGTGCAAAGTAGAATTTTAATTTCATCCTGGCGAAATTTGTGTTTAATTTCTTCCTTGGGAACTACACACCAAGTTGGATGACTGTTGACTGTTGACTGTTGGTTGTTGACTGTTGACTGATGACTGTTAACTGTTAACCGTGAACTGTTAACTTTTAATAATTCCCCACCACGTCCAGAATAACAAGCTACTTGACTACCATATAATTCTTTTAAAGCATCTCGCAGATAGTCCATTGTGTCTGTGTATTGAGTAAAAACAATAGCACTTTCTCTTTGGCTTAATTCTTGACGTAAAATCTGAATAAAATGGGAAAGTTTGCTATCTTCTCCTGTATTTTCAAATTGCTGTAATAAATCTTCTAAATATTGAATTTCCTGGGGGTCTACTTCTTCAAAGAAAGATTCCATTCCAGAAATTACTGCATCATTAGCTTCATCAATATCGGCATAATCATCTTCTGTAATAAAACTGCCTTGTTTAGTTAATAAACAATCTAAACCCCGTTGTAAAGATGCTTTGATAGCGTAGAATGAACTGGTTAAACGTTTCCTGTACAAAGTCATCAAGAAACCGCGACAGGTACGCTGATCTTTTTGTGCTAGTCTGTAAAAATGACGGACATAATTACTAACAGCTTGGTAAAGCGGAACTTCACGGTTAATTTCTAAACTAATGGCATTATCTTGCACAATTCTACTAGGAATATCTTGGGCTAATAATCCGCGTTGATAATATTGTCTCAATGTATCGCGGGTATGACGAAACATCAAATCTTTTAATGGGGTATTAACTGTTAAATATTGTCTGGAAGTATTGATAAAATTTTCATCTGCTAATAATTGTTTATGATTAGAGATTTTCCTACCTCGTTCCCATAAATCCTGCATTTTATAAGCAATATTTCTATCTTGTCGGTTTAAAAATTGCTGTAACCGAGAACAAGGTTTTCCCCCTTGTTGAAAATAGTCACTAGACATGACTTGCCAAAAGTTCAGGATTTCTGGTTTAACACTACTTGGTAATGATTCAAAATAATTACAGAAGTTATCTCCATAACTCCAATGTCCTTGCATTCCTAGTAAATTCAATAAATCAAAAACTTCTATAGCATCAATTTGCATGGGAGTAGCAGAAAGCAGAATTAAGGCTTGAGTTTTATCCTTTAATTGCTGCATTAATTCTAATAACCGATTGGGTGTTTCTTTGCGATTTTGAGGGCTTTTTCTTCTAGCGTGGTGTGCTTCATCTAATATGACTAAATCCCAAGGTCCTGCTGCTAATAATTCCTGCATTCTTTCTTTTCTCCGCACTAAATGGGAAGAAGCGAGAATTAAATCTTGGCTATTCCAAGGATTGTTAATTGTTGACTGTTGACTGTTGACTGTTGACTGCTGACTGTTGACTGTTGATTGTTGATTGTTGACTGTTGACTGTTGATTGTTGACTGTTGACTGTTGACGGTATTGTTCAGTTAACAGTGAACTGTGAACAGTGAATAAATTTTGATTGTAACTCCAAAAATGCAGATTGAATTTTTCTCTTAATTCTTCTTGCCATTGTGGTTGGACACTTGCAGGGGAAAGGATGAGTACCCGTTTGGCTTTTTTAGCTAAGAGGAGATAACGTAAAATTAATCCTGTTTCAATGGTTTTACCTAATCCAACTTCGTCAGCAATAAGAAAACTTTTAGGAAAGGTTTCTGCTACCCGACGCAATATTTTAATTTGGTGTGGCCAGGGTTTTATGGGAATTGATTTTAAACAAAAGTCTAAACATCCAGGATGTTGATGAATATTCGCTAGTTGGTAAAATGCTTGTTTTTCTTCTTCGTTGATGACTGTTAACTGTTGACTGTTGGCTGTTGACTGTTGACTGTTGACTGTTGGCTGTTGACTGTGAACTGTGAACTGTGAACCGTCAACTGTGAACCGTGAACTGTCATCAAATTCAATTTGAGGATTCCAGGTAGGTTTAGATGTTGGGGCATAATTTAACAGTTTTTGTTGTACTGCTTCGGGAATTTCAAATACGCGCACATTGGGGGATAAGTCGTACCACAGTTGTTCAAATCTGGAAACTTCTTCTTCTACTCTATCTAATTCTCTTCCTCCTTCCCAGGAACAATAAACGTGAAATGATTCGACGTTTTTCTCCCAACCGGCAATAGATTCGTTATTAGAACCATTAAATGCTAATTTATCACCGTTGCTATCTGTAAAGATGCCAACTTTTTCATGAAATATATGTTGAGGATCTAGTTGTTGGATGCTATTTTCTGGAAGTCCATTTTCTTGAAGAGGAATGGCTATTTTGATGTCGAGATATTGATTTTGAATTAACCAACTAAGTATTTCTAAATGTTTGAGTTGGGCAAAGTTTTCGGGTGGTGTTAAGTCGGCATCTAAACGAGTTAGTAAAGCATCCCGTAATGCGTATCCTTGTTCTATTGCTTGCAAGTCTTGGGGACTAAATTGGCATCCCATCATTAACCGGATTTTGCCTTGGTTGTGTAGCATTGCCCCTAAACCCCGCGCTACTTTACTTAAGATAGCACTGCTAAAAAAGCCTGATTTTCTGTCATATTGGATGGCAGATTCTAAAGCAGGAATATAGAAGTCAGCAATGGTATTATGGGTGTTGCTGGAGTAGCTTATTTTCCAAGAGGTATCGCGTAGGGAGTTCAATTTTTTAACCAATTTCTGCAAATATTTCGGTTATTTTAGGCTGATTTTAATGATATGTTAGCGAGCAAGATGCTCCCACTACATATTATCATGATAATTTTGATATTTATTGATTTTATATGTTTTTATTTTTCCAGGTAGTGCGGGCATCTTGCCCGCTTTTGCAACAATCATATAGTTAGCCTACTCTTTAACACCATTGATTTTATATGTTTTTATTTTTCCAGGTAGTGCGGGCATCTTGCCCGCTTTTGCAAC
>JAKOGY010000234.1 GCA_028658405.1 Dolichospermum sp. ST_sed8
GTTAAAACCGCACGGGTAGGCTTTCCCCCGCGCTCTAAAGAGACGCGGCTCCCAGCCTTCCCGCAATCCCCTGGTGGCTATGCCATTTACATATCCCCGATTATCAAAAAGGCGTAAACATTCTGTTCGTCCCCTCCAGCGGTTGTTTAAATATGGAAATCAGTATATTAAACAAATTCGTTTGGCCATTGGTGCTTCTATTCTCAATAAAGTTTTTGATTTAGCACCACCAGTATTAATTGGGATTGCGGTAGATGTGGTAGTTAAGCAACAAGATTCTATCATTGCCCGATTAGGCGTAAAAGATATTTATGGGCAATTTCTGATTTTATCCTTGTTGACGGTGATTACTTGGGTATTAGAGTCATTGTTTGAATATGCCCTTAAATTACTATGGCGCAATTTAGGACAAAATATTCAACATAATTTACGATTAGACGCATATAAACATTTACAAGAATTAGAATTAGCCTATTTTGAAGAACGCAGTACAGGTGGTTTAATGTCTATCCTCAGTGATGATATTAACCAATTAGAGCGATTTTTAGATGTAGGCGCAAATGATATTACCCAAGTAATTACAACTATTATTGTTGTTGGAACTGCGTTTTTTATTTTAGCACCTAGTGTGGCGGGGATGGCAATTTTGCCTTTATTTCATGGTACAGTGGGGGAAAATATAGCTTACGGGACTTTTACTGCTACCAATGAAAATATCATCATGGCAGCGAAAATAGCCGAGGCACATGATTTTATTATGAGTTTGCCCCAAGGTTATGAGACAATTGTCGGCGAACGGGGACAAAAGTTATCTGGAGGACAAAGACAACGGATTGCTATAGCTCGTGCAGTGTTGAAAGATCCACCAATTTTGATCTTAGATGAAGCTACATCAGCGGTAGATAATGAAACCGAAGCTGCTATTCAACGTTCTTTAGAACGAATTACAGTTAATCGTACCACAATAGCGATCGCTCACCGTCTTTCCACAATTCGCAATGCTGATTGCATTTATGTCATGGAATATGGCAAATTAGTAGAAGCAGGAACTCACGAACAACTATTAGAGAAAAATGGCGTTTACACAAGTCTCTGGCGTGTGCAATCTGGATTAAAATAGCAAAAATAAAATTACAAATTAATTATCATGTTTAGTATTCCCCAACCCGAAACAGCAGAGAATCAATGGCGAGGACAATTAGATAGATTTGTCAAAAACAATCAGTCAGAACTAGCCGCACTTTTTTGGGGATTGTGGTTAGAAAATGGTAATATTCAGGGAACTATTGGGATTGATTTACAACCAACTCCCCATTTTGTGTATTGTCCCCAAGCGGAAATAGAAAAACTAAATGAGCGAGTGGAAAATCGTCTCCAAGAAATTTTAGGAATTATTGATAATCATAAACCAGAAACAGAAGTAGTGATGATTGGAATTGGTAAAGGGGAAATTAAGTTAATTCAATTTGCACCCAAATCATCACCAGAAATCTGTTTTCAAGAAGTAGGAAAAGATATCAATGAGTTATTGGATTTACTAGAACAGCGACTAGGTGAGCAAATCAAGATTGTTTAAGAAGATGTTTTAAAATTAGGTAGAGTAACATAAATTCAACCCACGCAGGTGGGTTTTGTTTGTGCAGCAGTGACTTCTAGTCACCCAGCGTGTAATCCTCAGAATTAGACAAAGATGGTAACAACTTGGTTTAATGAAGAAAAGTGGTATCACCAGAAAAATGATGATTTTGGCTCAAAGCTTAACGATTGACTCGCTGTTAGTAAACAACTGTATCCAGTTCACTACCTGGGGATTTTCTTCCCTCTTACTCGCGGAAATTGTCAGAGATGCTTATCATGCTTTGTGCCATCAAATAACATGGTTAGCGAAATGGCATAATAAGCATCATGCTGTATACCGTCGGGATTTAACTTTAATTTCCCAAAAAGCTTATGTAGATTCCCAGTTGTATCACGATATCGTAGAATCGGGCATACTGGTAGTCATCTTAACAATCATTGCCTTACTAGCTCATCAATGGGGGTTATGGTTGGGAGTTGCTTATGCTGTCACTTTTTTATACGGTGCATCTTTGCGATATTTTCAAGGAACAATAGACACAGACTACAATCATTTACCCGGACCGTTAGACACAATTCCTTCTTTTTGGTGGGTAAATAGAACCTATCATTGGCGACATCATTTTGATGATGTTAATGCTTACTATAGTGGTGTTTTTCCCCTGGTGGATAAAATTTTGGGAACAGGACTTTCTCTTAAAGGTAAAACCGTAGCTTTAACTGGTGCAACAGGTGCATTAGGACAAGCATTAGCCGCAGAATTATTAAAGCATAATGCCAAAGTTGTGGCATTAACAACTAATCCTGAAAAAATCGCAGTTCAAGAGCGAGTCAAAGTTGTTAAATGGGAATTGGGTAATGAAACTCAACTACAAGAAACTTTAAAGAAAGTTGATATTCTCATTATCAATCATGGCGTAAATGTGTATGGAGATCGTACCTCTACAGCCATTCACAATTCCTATCAAGTTAATACTTTTTCCGCTTTGAAATTGATAGATATTTTTTCTGCAACTGTCACAGGAGCGCAAGACAAAGCCACTAAAGAAATTTGGGTAAATACTTCAGAAGCGGAAGTTTCTCCAGCTTTAAGTCCCTTGTATGAACTGAGTAAACGAGCATTAGGGGATATCGTCACTTTGAAAAGATTAGATCAAGTTTGTGTGATTCGCAAATTAATTTTAGGACCTTTCAAAAGTCAATTAAATCCCTACGGTGTCATGTCAGCTTCGCAAGTAGCACGAGGGATTTTGTTTTTTGCTAAACGGGATGTCAGAAATATTATTGTCACAGTAAATCCTTTGACTTATTTACTATTTCCTCTCAAAGAGTTTAGCACCTGGTTGTACTATCGCATTTTTAGTAACGATGTGAAAAGTGAATAGTTACAAAGATAGCGTTGTTAAATAAGTCAGAATCAGGATGTCCACCGATTTAAGGATGTACAGGATTTTAATGACTTTTTACCTGATGAAGATAAATGTAATATTTCGTAAATTCCAATAGTCAGTTTAAACTGACTTTAGCTTTTAGACAGGGAATTTATTCCCTGGCTTCTTCTTTTAAGCTAAAACGCACTAATTTAAATATTCAAAGCGGGCAGGATGCCCACCCCACAATATTTAGATTCCTCGCAGGTTATACAATTTAAATGCCGAACAGCTTAATACCCTCTCGGAGAACCATCACCCCGAGGATCTGCTGCCCCTTCTAAAGTACCATCTTCTCTAACTGTTATAGCATTGGCATTACCCCAAGGTATAGTTTCTTTGATTTGGTGTCCCCGACGGCGTAAATCTGCCAAAGTTAAAGCATCTAAACCCCATATTTCTACTCGCAATTCATCAGGTAGCCACTGGTGATGTATGCGTGGCACAGAAACTGCTGCACCGACATCCATTTTATATTCCAAAACATTCAAAATGATTTGGAATACTTGGGTGATAATGGTACTACCACCAGGCGCACCAACAGCCATTCGCAAGCGATTATTTTCAGTGACAATGGTGGGTGTCATACTAGACAGAGGCGTTTTTCTAGGAGCGATACTATTAGCTTCATCACCCACTAATCTAAAGGCATTTGGTACTCCTGGAGCAGCAGCAAAATCATCCATTTCGTTATTTAAAACTATTCCTGTTCCCGGTGTGACAATCCCTGCACCAAAGCCGAGATTAATTGTAAAAGTTAAACTAACGGCGTTTCTGTCTGCGTCAACTACATTTAAATGACTCGTTTCTGTTGATTCATGAGATTTTAATGTTTTCAGTCCAGGTTTTATTTCTGTTGATGGTGTCGCCTTATCTATATTAATTTCTTGGCGACGTTTTTGAGCATAAGCTGGACTAATTAATTGAGAAATGGGGACTTTGACAAAATCAGGATCACCTAAATATTTTGCGCGATCGCTATAAGCAATTTTCATTGCTTCTATGATTAAATGAATAGCATTGGGATGATGCCATCCTAATGATTGAAAATCTGTATCACCAATAATATTTAAAATCTGCAATAAGTGAACCCCTCCTGATGATGGTGGTGGCATAGAACAGATTTTAGCTTTGCGAAAGTTTCCACATACAGGAGTTCGCCAAATTGGTTTATAAGCCTTTAAATCTTCCAGAGTAATTAACCCGCCATTTTTTGCCATATCTGAGGCGATAATTTCCGCAGTTTTTCCAGTATAAAAACTTTGAGGATTTTGAGAAATAGCTTCTAAAGTATTACCTAAATCACTTTGAATTAATTTTTCTCCTGGTTGATAATATTCTCCATTGCGAGTGAAGATTTTACTTGCTGCTGGGTTATTGAGAAGTTTAGGTTTACGGTTTTGGAAAGCAGAGAAAGAACGCCAAGAAACTCTATCACTAATCATAAAACCATTTTTAGCCAGAGCAATACTTGGTTTAACAACTTCCTGCCAAGGTAACTTACCATAAAGACGATGTACTTCATACATACCCGCCACAGTTCCCGGCGTTGCTACTGCTAAATAACCATCTGTACTCGCCCCTGGAATCACTTTTCCATTAGCATCTAAATACATATTTCTAGTAGCTTTCATGGGTGCGCGTTCTCGAAAATCTAAAGCTTTGATTTCCCCTGTTTTTTCTGAATGTAAAAGTAAGAAACCACCCCCACCAATACCCGCAGAAAAAGGCTCAACTACAGAAATAGCGAAGGTTGTAGCTACTGCTGCATCTACGGCATTTCCGCCTTTTCTTAACATTAAAAGTCCGGCTTCACTGGCTAGGGGATTGGCGGAAACTACCATCCCTTTCTTAGTGCGGAGGGGTACGGTGACAGTAGCTGATGCAGCTTGGCAAGTGAGGACAGCACCAAGGGAGATGAAGGAGATGATGAGGCGTTGGGTGTTGGTGATTATGGGCATTTTTTAAGCAATTTCAGTGTTAAAATCTTTAATTAGTTCTTTTGCATAGTCTGAAAGTGATTTTTCTTGATCTTCTATAGCCCAATAATCGGGACCAGGAAAAGCTCCTTTTCCTACGGGAACATTATGATGTTCACAAATTTTTCTACAAAGCGTACTCAATGAGTAATTTTGTCCATCAAAATCCCATTTAAAATTTTTCTGTGTTGCTTGGAAAGTAGCATATTTAGCCTTTTCATCAATATCGTTAATATTTAATCCAGGCTTGGGAGACTGTCTCAAGTAAATTTTCATTCCATCCTGAAGTTTACCATAATCTATAAGTATTTTTATACTCTTCTCTCTTCGTTGTTGGTTAGATGCCTCACGTACTGCTTTATTAGTTTTTTCTCTAATTTTAACTTGATAATCTTGAGCAGAAGGCAAAGGAATTATTTGCTCGATATTTAAGAATTTTTCATTATTGATATCATATAACTTTAGTTGTATACAGCTAATATCAACATTTTGTTCATTTAGCCACAATACAGTTGTGGTAATTTCCTGAGAAAAACTAGGAGCTACCAATATAATACGTGGTTTATTACTAATTAAAGCTTCTTCATCATCTTCTAAACCTAAAAAATCTCTAATCTTTGAACGTGCGTCATTTGCATCTTTTCCAAGCTTAGTTATAAATTCTTCATGAGCATTTACAACATCTTCAAAATCCATAGTAGAAACCATTGCTGCATATCGAATAGCTTGGAGTTCACTATGTCCAGCATCTTTCACACGCTTTAATTCTATTACTACTAAATTACCATCTACATCTAAACCCAGTAAATCAATTCTGCGTTTGCTGTCTTCCCAGTTACCAAATTCTTCTGCAATAATCAATAAATCTGAATCTATAGATTCAATATTATTTCTAAATAATGGCTGTAAATCTTTTCTTTCGTCCCATGGAATATCGGAAAAATTGCTAGGCTTGAGTTCTTCCAATGTTTTTTGCTCGGTATCAATTTTGTAAAAGGGCATATTAACTTAGTGTAAATGATGTTGAAAAATATTACCATACAAGCGTGCGGATTTATCAATGCTATTCTATTGTTTTGTAAGCTTGATTTAATTTACTCAACATCAATTGCATATTCCGTTAAAATAATCGTAAAGCACATTTTCATCTTTTAATCTCAACCCATGCAATTAATTCTCTACAGCAAACCCGGTTGTCATCTTTGTGAAGGATTACAAGAAAAACTAGCACAAATCACAAATCTCAGTTTTGAGTTAGAAATCCGAGATATTACCACCCGTGATGATTGGTTTGCAGCCTATCAATACGAAATCCCCGTACTGCATTTAGTTACCAGCGAGGGCGCAGAAAAACTGATACCCCGTCCTTCTCCTCGTCTCAGTGTCGAACGGCTGGAAAAAATGTTAAGTCAATATATCCCCAATCGCCAACAAAATAATGCTTAAATAAGCGCAAGACAAGCTTGTGGCGAGGTTCACTAAATGAAATTACGGGAATTATTAGCGGCTGTAGATGGAATTGGGTCTGTAAATATACCAGATATTGATATTCAAGGACTGAAAACTAATTCTCATGCTTGTACTGCGGGAGATTTGTTTATTGGGATGCCAGGAAGTAGAGTAGATGGTGGGGAATTTTGGGCGAGCGCTTTAGCGGCTGGTGCAGTAGCAGCAATTATTTCCACAGAAGCTATGCAGAAAAATCCGCCTACATCAAAATCTGTGGTCATTAGTGCCGATAATATGACTACAGCTTGCGCCCAAATAGCCGCAGCTTTTTATGGTTATCCTGGACAAAAACTGAAAATGCTGGGTGTGACAGGGACAAATGGTAAAACTACCACCACTCATTTAATTGAACATTTCCTAACTCAAGCTAGTTTACCGACAGCGTTGATAGGTACACTTTACACGCGCTGGCCTGGTTTTGCCGAAACTGCCGTTAATACCACCCCTTTTGCTGTGGATTTGCAACAGCAATTAGCAAAAGCCATCAATGCTGGTTGTGAAACTGGGGTAATGGAAGTTAGTTCTCACGCTTTGGCACAGGGAAGAGTGTTGAGTTGTACTTTTGAAGTAGCGGTATTTACCAATCTTACCCAAGATCATTTGGACTATCACAAAGATATGGAGGACTATTTTGCCGCGAAAGCGTTGTTATTTAGTCCTGATTATCTCCAAGAACGGGCAATTATCAACTCTGATGATGCCTATGGTAAACGGATAATCGCATCTTTGCATCAGGAACAGGTTTGGAGTTATAGCGTTAATGATCATACCGCTGATTTTTGCATGAGTGATTTAAGTTATCAACCCAATGGTGTCAGTGGAATTTTACATACTCCCAAGGGAAATGTAGATTTTAGTTCTCCTTTAGTTGGTCAATTTAACTTAGAAAATCTTTTAGCTGCGATCGCTGCTGTTATCCATTTGGGGTTAGATTTACAATTGGTAGCTAACGCCATTCCGTCATTTCCCGGTGTTCCTGGACGTATGGAACGGGTGCAAATTAACTCACAGCAAGATATTAGCGTGATTGTGGATTATGCCCATACTCCCGACAGTTTGGAGAATTTACTCAAAGCTGCCCGGCCGTTTATTCCTGGTAAAATGATCTGTGTATTTGGTTGTGGAGGAGACCGCGATCGCACTAAACGTCCGAAAATGGGTAAGATAGCTGCTGAACTTGCGGATATAGCGGTAGTTACATCAGACAATCCCCGCACGGAAGATCCAGAAAAGATACTACAGGACGTATTAGCAGGTATTCCTGACATAGTCCAACCAATGGTAATTAGCGATCGCGCTACTGCAATTCGTACTGCTATTTTACAGGCACAACCTGGAGACGGTGTATTATTAGCCGGTAAAGGTCACGAAGACTATCAAATTCTTGGTACTGAAAAAATCCACTTTGACGACAGAGAACAAGCGCGAGCAGCCTTACAAGGAAGAATAAACAGCCAAAGTTAGATCATTAGACATCTGGTAAAACCCTTGTAGAGACGTTCCATGGAACGTCTCTACATTATTTTTTGGAGATGTTTATTAAATTTGTATCGCTTATTTGAAGTTTCTCTCAAGAAAATGCTGATGATTACGTAGGTATGGAAGGAAACGACAAATTTATTTTTTGTTAGAATCAGGATGTCCAGGATTTAAGGATTTACAGGATTTTTTGGCTAACATTTGTTCAATACTTTTAATATTTGAGATATGGACAATACAACAAATAATAGATGTGATTATAAATAAAGAAGATTATTACCCATGTCATACAGTCAATTTACTCTTGAACAAATTAAATCAGAATTTGGAATTACTCTTGCTGAAAAAGTAGGCTTTTTTGCTTCAATTTCAGAACAAAACTATAGTCAATGGTTGGCGGAAACATTTATAAAATTGAGTAACAAGCGTCCTAACTAGGATGTTACAATTCCCCCAGAAGAGACAATTGGACAGATTATTGAATTTAGGAAACAGCCATTAAATACTGGAGCTAGTTAATCATGTATCAAAGCGATGTGAATATCAAACCCACATTCCGCACCCCAACTGTCACAGAGGGAAATTACTGATAAAAAACAGCTAAGGAAG
>JAKOGY010000235.1 GCA_028658405.1 Dolichospermum sp. ST_sed8
GAAATAAACACTAAGATTATCGCTGTCCAGATGTGTCTAGACTTTGGTAATTTTGGGTAAGTTTTATAGAACGGAATTATCCATAGTATTCGTCGTTTACCTCCACTTTCTGAAATTGCTAAATTAGCTGTTAGGAAATTTTGCAGTTATTGAATCTGTTGATCACATTTTTTGATATCAAACTTATAAGGAAAAAGTGTGATCACTAATAGTCTTCCTTTTTACTGTCAATAATATCAATTATTAGAAAACCCTGATCTGTTTCTTTAAATAGTAGCCGCACACTTCCATCTACTCTTACCATCCACGTATCTGTATCCTCAAGTTTATCAGACTTTAAGCTCTGTGATTTATCGACATCTAGCTGCTTTATTACTTTAGAAACCCTATTTTTCTGACTTGATGGCATGGTTTCATAAGCCATCAAAGCTTTTTCTCTGAACTGTACGGTCATCTTAATATCTCCATACACAAGCAGGAAGGAAAGAAATCAAAGATTTGCCTCTATATCATAGCTTTATTTAATCATTTCATTAACGTACCCTAAAATATAGTGCTATAGCGAAGCGCGACCTAGGAATCGCTCTCCTAAATTTCATTCACTTAGCCTAGAAGAGAGATAGCGAAACGCGACCTAGTAATCGCTCAATAACTAGCTGTATAAACGGTATCAAGAACAGCTACACTGTTAGAGAACTCCACAAAAAAAAATGATCCAATGGTATCTTGCCCATCCTTGTATTATTAGGGGACCAGATGCCCGCACTACAAGAAATTTTGGGATATTTTTTAAATTGGAAGTCTCTTACAAGAAACAAAAATCCACCCCGCTGAACTCAAGGACAGAGTTACCAGTCCTGGGGGGACAACTATTGCCGGTGTCAGTGCCTTGGAAAAAGCCGGTTTTCGTTCCGCTATCATTGAAGCTGTGAAAGCCTCGAAAGAACGCGCTCAAGAATTGGGGAAAGGGTGATAATAACTTTTCAAGGTGACTCGAAAATCTTTTATTCACCTTGAAAGGGATAGATGTTTAGAATTAAGAATATTGAAGAGGACTTTAATTATGAGTATTATCATCTCTGATGAACTTCTAACCGCGACTCGAATGAATGAAGGAGAAATGAAGCAAGAAATTGCCGTTTTGCTGTTTCAGAAGGAAAAACTTACTCTGGCTCAAGCAAGCCGATTTGCAGGGATGAACCGGATTGCTTTTCAACATCTATTAGCAAGTCGTCAAATCCCGGTGCATTATGGTGTAGAAGATTTTGAACAAGATATTAAGAATCTACGGGAGATGGGTAGGTTGTGATCATTGTCAGCGATACATCACCAATTAATAACCTGGCAGCAATTAACCAACTCCATTTACTTCAACAACTTTACGGGACAGTCATTATCCCAGAAGCTGTTTATCGAGAATTAACTGATCCTGACTTCCCAGTTGCGGGAGCGTTTGAAGTCCAAACTTTTGAATGGATTCAAACTCGTTCAGTTACTAATCGCACAGTTATTGAAGTCCTCATTAATGAACTCGATATAGGTGAGGCTGAGGCAATCGCTTTAGCAGTGGAATTACAAGCAGATCAACTTTTAATTGATGAGCGTCGAGGACGGATTATTGCCAATAAATTACACCTCAAGTACACAGGGATTTTAGGTATCTTGATAGAGGCAAAAAGTCAAGGACTAGTTCCTTTAGTTAAGCCTTTGATGGATGATTTAATTAATCAAGCAGGCTTTTGGATTGCTGAATCGTTGTATAAAAGTGTTTTACAAGCTGTTGATGAAGAAACTGCTATTTAAAGATCAAAAATATCAAAATCATTATAGATCAGAGCGAAGAGTTATCCAGTTTGTGTAATGGGTTTTAGGAGTTATTTGATTTTGCTTAACTCGTTCTAGTATTACTCTCGATATTTTCTTCGGCCCGCCATACAGCATAGGCAAGAGCCTCATAGATATCTGCTTCTTCAATGTATGGTTAAGCCTTGAGAAGATCGTTTGCACTGTGTCCAGATGCCATTAAGCCAACAATAGCAACAACTGTGAGACGCATTCCCCGGATACAGGGTTTGCCGCCCATTACTTCTGGGTTGCGGGTAATTCTAGTAAGATTTTGCATGGTTGATGGGATTGGGAAACCAGAAATGGCTGCGTTAATCTTTTCTATTATCGCTCTTTTTTACTGAACTTCCCAAGGCTACAACTGAAAGCAACAAGTTTCTACTATTTTTGTGGGATTGTTTTTCAGTTGTTTTATTCCTTCCTGTCTCGAATTTTATGATAGGAGGGAAAGAGGAAAGGCAAGATTTTAATAGAGAAAATATGATTTTTTATCGAACTTCTTGGACTTCTCCCAACCGTGTAAATCGGATTTCAATTCGTCGTCGAGTGACATCCTCTTTACGCGCTATCCCTGCAAATTGTCCATTTGGTAATATTAATTGTGCCGCAGAATAAGCACGAAATGATAGTTCAGATAGTTTACCTTGTTTTTTTTGAATATCACGCAGTACCTTAACAACTGACAAAGCTCGCATTAATCCTAAATCAGCATTAGAACCAGCTTGTAGTTTACCGACGGGTAAGTTACCACTAACTACATTTTCTAAATTGACATCTAAATTACTAGTTACTTGACCATTAGCTTGTCCGTCTGTGTGTCCGATTATTTCCACTACATTAATACCATATTGTTTAGTTCTAGTCTCTATTTCTGGTACTATTTGCTTCAAGATATAATTTGACATTTCTTGAGAAATTTCGGCGCTACCAGAAGCAAATCTATAAGCACCTTCATCTTTTATAACTATGATTGGTGGTGCGTCTGTTGATTTTTTTTCAGACTGTAGTTGTATTTGTAAATATTTTACTTGCTGCTGTAATTGTTTAATTTTTAAAGCTAACTGTTCTGAATTTTGAACACTTTGATTGATATTTTTACTAATCTGTGATTTATTGATTTGTGATATGATAATGGTTAAAAACAAAAATAAAACCAATATCATAAACGCATTAGACATTAAATCAGTAAATGCTGGCCAAACGTTTAGATCTTCATTATATTCTGTGTAGCGTGAACGACGAGCCATAATTGCAATGTTTTATTTTTGTAAATTTGTTAGTCAACTTAAACAGTAGGGTGTGTTAGCACCAGCGTAACGCACCTTATGTATCAGTATTTGTGTCATCAAGTTTTTGTTGATATTTCTCAAGATTCTTGATTAATAGCTCTAAACCTTTAATATTAGCCTCAAAACCCTTTTTGTTTATATTGGTTTGTCTGTCAATTCCTTGAATAATGGTATTACTCACATTTTGATATTCAGAAATTAGTTGATAATTATTATTCTCTAATAATTTTATCAATTCTGATTGAATTTTAGTAAATTCAAGACTAAATTTACGAACATAATCATTAATATCATTCACAAATGTTTGCAGTTTTTGATTATTACCATCTATTTGGTTAGATGCTATATTAATAGTAGTATTCACATCCATTGTATAGGTTTTCACATTTTCTAACAACTGCTCAATAGTTGTGATTAATTTATCAAAACTATTGACTTTATCGCGCACTCTTTGATCTAAATCATCCAGTTTATTAACTGCTTTTTCATAACTATTAGCTCCTTGCTGAAGTCCGGGAATAATTTCAGTTAAAATATTTTGGTTATTTTGATGTAAGTCTAATACCTGAATTGAAGTTTGGTTCATAGCTTTTATCTCTTCAGATAAACTAATTAAACTCTGACTAGAATTTTCAGTTTCCGCTGCAACTTTGCTAATTAATTCCGTTGTATAAGTTTTCACATTTTCTAATAACTGACTCATAGCTGTGATTAATTGATCAAAATTATTGAACTTATCTCCCACTCTTTGATCTAAATCATCGAGTTTATTAACCGCTTTTTCGTAACTATTAGCTCCTTGTTGAAGTTGGGGAATAATTTCAGTGAGAAGATTTTGATTATTTTGATGTAATTCTAATACCTGAATTGAAGTTTGGTTCATAGATTTTATTTCTTCTCCTAAATTAATTAAACTCTGACTAGAATTTTCTATTTCAATTAAGGCATTTATAATCAATTCCGTTGTCGCTGCTAAACTTGTGGCTGACTCAGAAAATTTCTGCTGTGTATTACTCAAATCTACTGTAGCTAATGATAATTGTAGAGGAAACTGACTTTCATTAAAAATATTAGCCGACTCTTTAAATATTTGAGATGTTGAATTTAATTCTGTCATAGAATGTTTAAATTCATTAGCAGCACTAGATATAGTTCCAGCAGCTTGATCAAATTTTTCATAAACTTGTCTAGCTAAATCTGTAGTTTCTCTATTTCCATTAGCAATTTGTTGTGCCACTTTTCCCATAGATTGTTCCACAGCTTCGCGTACTGTTTTACCAAAATTTGTTAAAAATTCATCCTGTTGGGATACCATTTTATTCACTATTTTATCAAGACGAGCATCACCTTGAATTTCAGGAAGATAAATATTATCTAAATAATCTTCTAAAGAACTAATCAGACGATATTTAGCAAGTCCGCTATTAAAAAGAAAATTGAATACTGTTAACACAGCACTAAAAAATAGTCCTGTTAAACTGGTGGTAAATGCAATACTCATTCCTTCTAATGGTTTCTTTAATTCGGTGACTAAATTACTAACATCACTTGCATTAGCTTGATTAATTGTTTGACTCAAAGTAGATAAATTAATGGTAATACCTAAAAAAGTTCCCAGCAACCCAAAAGCTAATAGTAAATTTGGCAGAATGCGACATAAATAATCTATTTGTTCACAGGTAAGTCCCTTGATTTTTTCCTGGCTATAAACTTGATCAATTAATGCTCCTGTATTGATATAGTCTAGTTGTTTACTAGCTTGCTTAAATCTATTTTTTAATATCTGGATGATTTTCAGTTCTCCTTCTTCTTTGTCTTTATCTTTCTTCACTCCTTGTTGGATTAATCTTTGAATTTTATTATTCAAATTTATCAAATAGCGGTAAAGAGATATGCGAAGAAAAATAGTCACTAGAGATGGAATGACAACGAGAAAAAGAGTGATAAAAATCAAGTAAGGTGGTAGTGGTGGCATAAAAATGACCTTTAGTAGTGTAGAAAAATTATTAAAAGTGGGTAGATATGAACGATATTAACTACAGTGGATATTGAAGAAAGATTTGTTGTTTTTCTCTTTCATATTCTTCAGGAGTAATAAAACCTTCATCTAAATCTTGTTTAAGCTGTTCCAATTCTAGTCGTCGTTTTTGACGATTATTAGTATTATTTAGGGGAGAACTAAAATCTATTTCACCAACAAGAGTTTTTTGATTTTCTATATTATCTGTGGGTGGAAGAGAATTTGGATTTCTCAATTTACCTTCCATTTTCTTCCAAAAACGATTTATCACCCCTTCTTTAACTGTAGGTTGAATATTGTCTGGTGAGACATATACTTTTTGTATATAGGGAAAATTTTGACTATCTTCGGGTATTTGCTTCAACTTATCTGGAAATTGACGCAGTTTCGGCAGATATTCATTTTCCCATAATTTCGGATTATTTTGCATCTTAGAAATTGTATCATCTAAAATCTTCTGCAAAGTATCCGCCATATTGCGATTATTGGCTAAATCTTCCAAAGCTTCCATCCAATTTGCACTCACAGCAGCAGTATAATAACTATCTTGGAAAGAGTCATAATGTTGAAATTCTAATTCCTGATTTTCCTGATTTTCTTTTAACAGTTCTAATGCTAAACAAGGATAAAAAATATCCTCTAGCTCTTCCATTCTTCTAGCATCTGGGGGAATTATATCAGGAAAAGAAGCGCGAGAATCATTATGTAAAAAAGATGTTCCAGAATTTTGTTCTCGTAAATATGGATTTCTCATTCTTTCCAAACTACTAATTAATCTCAATGGAAACCCTGCATACTCATTCACGATTAAGATTTCATCATCTGCTTGTATTGCTTTTAAAACACTTGTAGAAATTCCTAAATCTTGTGTGAGGAGTTTTTTGAAATCTGTCACATCTGATTCATCTGTATCTTTATATCCTACTAATTTACTACTTTTATCATCCTCGTCTCGGAAATAAGGATCATTCAAATTTAACCGCAGCAAGGGTTGAGCTTCCTGCATAATTTGTGTTAAACGAGTTGAACCAGCAGATGATGAATATTTTCTCATGAAGCGTTTAATTACAGAATTGACAATATTGCTACCACGAAAAGCAAATATTTTAACAACTTTTGGATCAATTTCTTGTTTTAGCTGGGAGTATGTAGCTCTTTCTATATTTAGGAAAAATGCCAAAGATGAACCTTTACCCGATGTTTCTGTGATTGCTGAACTTGCTAAAACTAATTGAGGACGCAAATCATTTTCTGGTAACATTGTTTGATAGCAAAGCTCTATATCTTCACTATCAAAAATTGCCTCTCCACTCATTTCATCAAAATTTAATTGTTTTAATTCTCGTTCCTCTTTTGCATAAGCACTTTGTAAGTCTTCTACTAAACTGCTAAAAGCAGCGACTTCTTTTTCTCTTTCTTGAACGTGCTTTTGTAACTGACTAACAATTTTTAGTGTTTCTTGGATAACTGTTAAATCAAAATTATGCCTAATTAGTTTACAAACTTCCTGGATAGCTTTTTTACATTCGTCTTGAAATTGATTATTCTTTAAATTGCCAATCAGGATAAATCTATTTTCCAGTTCTTCAATAATTTGGTCAGTGTTATCCCACTTTCTTTCTACATCTTCTATGCGTTTCATTCCCCCCAAATCAGCTATTGATTCTTGCAAATCACGTTGATATTTATGTAATTCATATTGCAATGCTTCTAACCAATTACGACCATTTTTAATAGCAAAGTTAGCCTCTATTGGTGTAAGTAACTTAATTAAATAATCATCAATATTGGTGCTAAGTTCTTTGATGATTTTAGGAGCAGCTTGTATCAATTTTGTTAACCAATAACCGCGAATACTTTCGGTTTCTCCTGGTTGCACGGTACGAAATTGTTTATAAAATTCTGTCGCTAACTGTTGACGAATATTTACACGATCATCTTTGTTTTTAGATTCGGAGATTAACTTTGATAATTTAGTCTGCCAAATTTTGATACTATTACTAAAGGTCTTGTTAGATTCTTCTACAGACTCCGCTAATTTATTAGTTAATCCATCTCGTTTAACTAAATCATTATGCCAGTGATGTTGAATTAAAAATTGTTCAAGTAAGTTGATAGGATCAGGACTTTGACCTTTACCATTTAACCAGAATTTGATTAATTCTGAACTAACTTTTGTTAAGGCTATTTGAATGATAGTATCACGAGGAAAATAAATTGCTGATAGTCCAAATGTTAAGTATATCTGGCTATTAGGACGAGGATGTTTGTCCGATTGAATTAGGTGTTGTAGAAAATTATCTCGATTTCCTTTAATCACTGGAGCTAATTCACCAGAAAATTCTAAACCTATTTTATGAGCAATTACATTACATAGTTTACCTTGGGTGAGTATTTCATATTCTCCCCCTGTTTGATGAGATAGCAAATAAGCATAATCAAAAGGTGGACGTTTTTCTTGAATAATTGATAAATTTTCAATATCATAACAAGCTGCAAATTCTGTACCAGGATTACTGTAATGATTTAGTTCTTTTAATGCAGCATAGGTATTCGCAATCATTCTAGTAGTATTACCATACAATTCTGGACTAATTACTAAATAGCCAAAAATGCGAGCGCCTTGTTCACCATAAAGATTTCTTAGACTATAAGCAACATCCAAAAACATCCCACTTCCTGTGCCACCACAAAGAGAACCGACTACAAAAATACTTAATCCTGGATCTATTTTAAAGCCTGATTTTAGTAATAAAGCTTCGTGTCCTCTTGTCCGTCTTTCTGCGGTTTCAATTGCTGTTTTCACTTTTTGATAGTTGTGAAAAAAAGCCAGTCTTCCTACAGGTCTAATGCCTTTTGCACCTTCTTCTACTGCTTTAATATTCCGCAATAATTGAGGCGGAAACCAGATTCCAATATGATCATAAGGACCATAACTATTATATTCTGAACGCCGTTCTAGTCCTTCTACAAACATTGTGACATCTTTCGATGACATGGTAGCGCTGACTTTTTCAGATTCTTTAAAACTCAGATCAACACCATGATAGGTACTTCCTGTTCTAATACCTGTAACTTGGGTTGCTGCCTTATCTGTGTCTATATGAACGAAACTGACAATTGGTAAGTTATTTAAGTCTCCATAACGGTCAACAATTAATCTTCTAATTCGCATTAATACATCTCTACCAGTTCCACCTAAACCGATACAAATTGTCCGATTAATTCCTCTATATTGGGTTTCATTTGTAGATGCTTGAGTCATGGTTTTTTTCCTATAAACTATTTCTTGATTTTGATAGATATTTCGTAGTCTTTCTGGCGTGAGTCTGGACAATTTAGGCTGACGGGATGACGAAATAGTCTAAAAAGCTTATCAGATGGAGATTGTACCGATTTATGGTAAAAAAGATAGATATA
>JAKOGY010000236.1 GCA_028658405.1 Dolichospermum sp. ST_sed8
ATTCTCCTAAAGCGTTAATGACCGTATCCCTACCGTACTCGATTTTTGCATTTCATTTTTGACCAAATTTAGCTTTCCTAAACTGCAATACCGTTAGGTATGACTACGCACTCGACCAAATAAGTTAAGTTTTTACGTCGTTTAGTTATACTTAAATTCTATAATCATCTACATCCTATCACATCTACTGTTGCCAGTTAATGAGTTAGGCTAAATGTTTTCGCCCGTGTCGCTTATATCTCAGCACGCTTTGTGACTGAGCTTTACGCTTACCGGGTAATACTGTAACGAACCCAATCAGGTTGGTTAATTGAATTTCTTCACAGACAGCATACTCAAATCAATTAAGCTTTAAAGCATTAACTGGCACATCATCCCAGGATTTAACTATCCGTAAGTTGGCAATCCAGCCCTCTGCTTTTTGTGTTTTCGTCAAATTATTCTCAAACGACTGATGACAATCTTGAGCCTGAGATTCATCGCAGCAAGCAATACAGGCGTAAATCAGTCCAGAAGGATCAATTTGTTCATTTACCCAAATATTCATAATTTATATTTTGAAAATATAGTGTTACGATGGATGTCTTTAATTTTATAATATTTATCAAATTTATTGATCCAATCCTAAATGATTCAGTAAAAAACAGTAGGGTGGGCACTGCCCACCAAAACCCGCTTACAGTCGGCAATACCCACTAATTATGGTATAGGCATCTAGAAAAATTCTAAGTAGGGGCGTATTGCAATACGCCCTTACTGTATACGCCCTTACTGTAAACGCCCTTACTGTATACGCCCCTACTGTATACGCCCCTACTGTATACGCCCCTACCTTTGATTAAAAATCCACGTCACTTTAGTGCGGGGAATGTCAAATTTCTATCCCCAATTCCCTCTTAATCCCCATGAGTGCAGAAATTATTTGCGTTGGTACAGAAATGCTGCTAGGAGATATCCTCAACAGCAATGCCCAATATCTGGCACAACAGTTAGCACAGTTAGGCATTCCCCACTACTATCAAACCGTAGTTGGGGATAATCCAGCCAGACTCAAAGAAGTGATCGAAATTGCTGCTTCCAGAGTGCAAATTCTGATTTTTACAGGTGGTTTAGGCCCCACACCCGATGATCTCACCTGTGAAACTATTGCTGATTTTTTTGGTGTTCCTTTAATAGAACGAGCCGATATTGTTGAAGACATAACAGAGAAATTTGCCCAACGGGGACGAGTAATGTCTGCTAATAACCGAAAACAAGCCTTGATTCCCCAAGGTGCGGAAATTTTACCCAATCCCACAGGAACAGCACCCGGTATTATTTGGCAACCCCGTCCGGGATTAACTATTTTTACCTTCCCCGGTGTTCCTAGCGAAATGTATCGAATGTGGAAAGAAACCGCTGTCCCTTTTCTGAAAAGTCAAGGTTGGGGACAAGAAATTATTTATAGCCGCAGTTTAAGATTTTGGGGAATTGGAGAATCAGCTTTAGCGGAAAAAGTAGCTCCCTATTTTAACTTAACTAATCCTACAGTAGCACCCTATGCGGGTAAGGGTGAAGTTAGACTGCGAGTTTCTGCTAAAGCTACAGACGCAGCAACAGCAGAAGCTTTAATTACACCCATTGAGAAACAACTCATAGAAATTGCTGGTTTAGATTATTACGGTGCTGATGATGACACCCTGGCTTCTGTAGTTGGTAATTTGTTAAGGTCAGCGGGAGAAACTCTATCAGTAGCAGAATCTTGTACCGGTGGAGGACTTGGGCAGATGTTAACGGAAATTTCTGGTAGCTCTGATTACTTTTGGGGTGGAGTAATTTCCTACGACAATTCTGTGAAAGTTGGATTATTAGGGGTTAACCCAGAGGATTTGGAGAAATTTGGCGCAGTCAGTGCAACAGTAGCCGAACAAATGGCGATTGGTGTCAAAAATCGTCTCTCAACCACTTGGGGATTAAGTATTACGGGCATTGCTGGACCAACTGGGGGAACCCAAGCCAAGCCAGTGGGTTTAGTGTATGTTGGTTTAGCCGGTCCTGACAATGAAGTTATCAGTTTTGAACATCGTTTGGGAACAATTCGCGGACGGTCTGTAATTCGTTATGTGAGTGCAAATGCAGCTTTAGACAATTTGCGACGACAGATGCTAAAAAGCTTTTGAAAGTTCGAATTCAGAGATTTGAAATAGTTAGTTTATTTTTGTCCTCATTTACACGTTGCTCATAGTCAGTATGATAGTAATTATAACCTGGTAACTTAGCTTTATCCTGTTTCTACCCCTAGATTCAGCAACGTCAAAAAACTATAGGTTTTAATTTAGACGGAGTATACAGCAGTTTCCGGTGTTATCAGGGACAAGATACAAGAATAAAGACATATCCCAAGAGACTTATAACCCTGTTCTCTGTTCCCTGCTGTGAGATATAATAATTGCATCCAAATTTTTAGCTATCTGTATTGTTGGGTAAAAATTAGGTAGGCACGCTCCAAGTAATGTTTAAGCTAATTAACAAGTAATACACGCAAATAAGCGAAGTAAGTTAAATACTTAGATGTATTTACTTAAGTAAATAATCCGATACAGACTGGATGACACATATAATTTAATTACACTTAATTGTTCAACTTAATACAGCAATTCTCATTTCAATAGTATTGACTCACTGAAAACCAATGTTAAGAATTTTGAATTAAATAGCCTGTAATATATAAGACACTTATATTAAATTTTTCAGGAATTGTGATTATATTACATAAGACCAAAAACCAAGATAATACTTGACTATATGTCATTAAGATGTTATGAAATGTTTGTAAGAACAAATTTTTGATTCAGGTAGTCATGATTATAAGGTTTTTTTGCCTAGTAAATTCTCTTAATGGAGCTGTATGATCAAATGGAGCTAAGTGAAGATCAGAGAAATTCAAGTTCTTATTCTCCAACCAAAGAAAATAAATATTTAACAAAAACTAATACAGACTTAAATATTGATCAGCAATCTATGGTGGAAACTGAAACATTGTCCGATCGTCATATTTCTATACAATCTCCTCTGCTTTCAGTAGAGACTGTTCGGACTACAATTAATGATATAAATTATCATAAAAAATTAACTACTTTGTCTGTGATCACTGAGTTTTTTCCTCCAGACTATGCTGCGACAGGACAGTTAATTGAAGAATTGGTCAAACAGTTGGAGAAAAAAGGGATTAGGATTAGAGTATTCACAGGACAACCAGGATACGCTTTTACTACGGCTCAAGCCCCAGCATTGGAGCAATTGGGCAATATTCGTGTCCGAAGATCCAGAGCTACTCAGCTTTGGTCGGATAGGATTCGTGGAAAGGCTGTTAATGGTATTCTATTTACAGTGCGGACTTTTCTGCATATTATCAAGAATGCCCGCAAAAATGATGTGTTTTTATTAACCTCAGCACCTCCTTTTTTGTCAATAGCCGGATATTTGACTCATTTATTATTAAGATTTCCTTACGTATGTTTAATTTATGACTTGTATCCAGATATTGCGATCGCTTTAGGGGTAGTATCCCAAAAGCACTGGGTAGCCAAGCTGTGGTGGGAACTCAACCGCAGAATTTGGCGAGCATCCAAAGGAATTATTGTGCTGAGTCCTGCTATGAAGGAGAGAGTAGTAGCAATCTGTCCAGAAGTGGCTGATAAGGTTTCCGTGATTCACAGTTGGGGCGATCCTGAGTTAATTTTACCCATTGCCAAAGAAAAAAACTGGTTTGCCAAACAACATAACTTGGACAGTAAATTTACAGTTCTTTATTCTGGTAATATGGGTAGGTGTCATGATCTAGAAACTATATTAGCAACTGCCCAACAATTGCAAGATGAACCAATTCAGTTCGTTTGTATTGGTGGTGGTCCAAAACGTGAAAGCTTTATTAAAGATGTGACTCGTTTAGGACTAAAAAACTTTCTCTTTCTCCCCTATCAAGATAAGAGTGTGCTACCCTATTCGTTGACAGCTTGTGATTTGTCATTAGTCAGTGTAGAATCAGGTCTCGAAAGTCTAGTTGCACCTAGTAAACTCTATCCAGCTTTAGCTGCGGGACGACCTATAGCAACTATTTGCCCAAAAGATTCCTATTTACGACAGCTAATAGCAGATGGTAAGTTTGGTATCAGCATTGACAACGGAGAGAGTGATACTCTATCTAAGTTTATTCTCAAGTTAAAGAGCGATCGCCAACTTGCAGAAAAAATGGGTAATGCTGCCCGCGAATATTTGCAGTCAAATTTTACGCCGGAAATCATCAGCAAACAATACATAAATGTACTAGAACAAGCTATAAATTAAAATGTTACCCACGCTCAATCAGCGTCAGTGTGTAAACGTATTCAGTAATTTGAGATAAGTCAAAAAAATTAATACCTCAGATGATGTTGAATCAGGAGTTGGGCTTTGATGGTCTTTTTGATCTCAGTCCCTCCCATGCAACCTTCTTACGATCTATTGTTTAGTTACTGATCAGGAGGCCAAAGTGCAGAAAAGGTGTGAGCGAAATCGGAAACGTTCCCAACGGAGGGCTATCTATTGCCCGATCCATAGCTGTTATATAGATAGTGTCAGCCAAAAACATGGACTATTTGCCGAACAAGCCGGACAACTACAAGAGCGGGGTATTGCTCGAAGAGAAGCGATGATGTTAGTAGCAGCTAAAACTACCATTTCTTTAACTGGTGAATGGTTAGAGGCTTTTTGGTGTGAAGAGTGCCAAGAAACAAAATGGTATCATGTCCGTAAGCAAGAATCCAGATATGAATTATCTCTGGCCCCAGGGGAAATTTGGCAACAAGCAACAGGTGTAATCCATCCCCATCGGAATCCTTCTGTAGGAGAATTTACCTATAGGCAATCGCGGATGCTTGGAGGTAATAGTGTTAAGGATTTCTGGGTAATGAATTGACATGAAAAAAGCGCTCATTTGTGGAATATCAGGACAAGATGGAGCTTATTTGGCACAGTTGTTGCTCAATCAAGGCTATACAGTCTGTGGAACCTCCAGAGATGCCCAAATTTCACCTTTCCAGAATTTAGTTTACTTAGGTATCAAAGACCAAGTAAAACTAGAGTCAATGTCTCTAACTGACTTTCGGAGTGTTTTACAGGTACTTACGAAAATTCAACCAGATGAAATCTACAACTTAGCAGGACAAACTTCCGTAGGTTTATCTTTTGGACAACCTGTAGAAACTTTAGAAAGTATCGCTACTGGCACACTCAACCTATTAGAAGCCGTTCGCTTTCTAGGGACTCAAATTAAAATTTACAATGCAGGTTCTAGTGAATGCTTTGGTGATACTGGCAATGTAGCAGCCGATGAAACAACGCCATTTCGTCCCAGAAGTCCTTATGCTGTCGCTAAAGCCGCTGCTTTTTGGGAAGTAGCTAATTATCGGGAAGCTTACGGTTTATTTGCTTGTTCTGGCATTTTGTTTAATCATGAATCTCCCCTGCGTCCCGAAAGATTTGTGACTCAAAAGATTGTGGCTACTGCCTGCCGCATTGCCCAAGGTAGTCAGGAAAAGTTATATTTAGGTAATATGTCAATTCAGCGGGACTGGGGTTGGGCTGGGGAATATGTTGAAGCAATGTATTTAATGTTGCAACAATCACAGCCTGATGATTATGTGGTCGCTACAGGACAGAGTAGTTCATTAGAACAGTTTGTAACATCTGCGTTTGCATCTATCAATTTAGATTGGCAGGATCATGTAGTTATTGATAGTAGTCTATTCCGTCCTACAGATTTGGCAGTGGGGAAAGGTAATCCCACAAAAGCCAAAATCCAATTAGGTTGGGAAGCTAAATATAAGATGCGGGATGTGGTGCGAATGATGGTAAATGCCAAGTTAGAGACTTCCAAATAAAAAAATAGCCCAAAATTTCTTGTGGTGCAGGCATCTTGCCTGCTAATAATATTAGGAGGGAACCAGATGCCCATCCCACAATATTAGACATCTCCAAAAATTAAATATTCTTGACCCGTAACCCTTGTAGAGACGTTCCATGGAACGTCTCTACATTCTTTTTTGGAGATGTCTATTGGATAGTGTAGAACTAGCTTTTCTGCGAGCAATTAATTTTTTTTGTGCAGTTCTTTTAGAGAAACAAATATATTAATTAATAGTAATTATGAAAGAAACCATTTCCCAGCCAGAATTAATAATTGAAGCAGGACGCACGGAAAAACAATATTGGCAAGATTTATGGCGATATAGAGAATTATTTTACTTCCTAGCTTGGCGAGATATATTAGTACGGTATAAACAAACAGCTATTGGTATTGTTTGGGCGCTAATTCGTCCTTTCTTGACCATGGTGGTATTTACAGTTGTATTTGGTCAATTGGCAAAATTACCCTCTGAAGGTGCGCCCTATCCAATTCTTGTATTTTCCGCCATGTTACCTTGGCAATTCTTTTCTAATTCCCTTTCTGAATGTAGTAATAGTTTAATTAGTAATGCCAACTTATTATCAAAAGTCTATTTTCCCCGGTTGGTAGTACCGACAAGTGCGGTAGTAGTCAGCTTTGTAGATTTTATGATTTCCGGAATTATTTTATTAGCATTAATGGCATGGTATAACTTTGTTCCCAGTTGGCGGATTTTAACCTTGCCATTCTTTATTGCTGTTGCCTTTGCTGCTTCAATGGGTGCGGGTTTGTGGTTAGCTTCCTTGAATGTCCAATATCGAGATTTTCGGTTTATTGTGCCATTTATTGTGCAGTTCGGTTTATATATTTCACCCGTAGGATTTAGCAGTAGTATTGTTCCTGAAAAGTGGCGGTTTATCTACTCATTAAATCCCATGGTAGGAGTAATAGATGGTTTTAGGTGGGCAATTTTAGGTGGTAATGCCCAGTTATATTTACCAGGGTTTATTCTTTCTATGGTGTTAGTATTTTTACTATTAGTGAGTGGAATTTGGTATTTTCGCAAGATGGAACGGACATTTGCTGATGTAATTTAGAGACTTCCAAATAAAAAATATTCCAAAATTTCTTGTGGTGCAGACAAAAACAGCCTGCTAATAATATTCAGTTAATAGAATGAAGAAGTCCTATAAGCATAATATTTGATTTGTGAAAAATTTATATATCTCGTAGGGTGGGCATTGCCCACCGTGAGAGAGTTTTGGTGGGCAATGCCTACGTATATCTTTAAAAATCAAATAGGAATCCTACTATCAAATAGGTCGCCGTGAGGGACAAAAGCAGGGTATACAGCAGGGTGAATCAGTAGTGATTCTCAAACTTTTGAAAAATCGCCTTGGTTCTCCGTCTCTGGATATTCAACAACAAATCGCTAACTTACCAATTGCTAAACTAGACAAACTTAGCGATCGCTTACTGGATTTTAACAGCGAAAATGAACTGAGGGAATGGATAAAAAGCAATCTATCCTGAAGAGCAAATATTGCCAAGGTGATAGCTAACGCCAAACAATGAAAACTGACAAGTTATTTTATCGAATATTCTTATCTCAACCCAGCCTCATCGCTGAATTATTATCCGACATTCCCGATGATTGCGAATTTGAGTATAGCGCTCCAGTAATTAAAGAAAAAGAAATCCGTTTAGATGGATTACTCACACCTTTAGGGGATCGCATCAACTTACCAATCATCTTTCTCGAAGCCCAGATGCAGCGAGACAGCGAATTTTATAGCCGCTATTTTGCGGGATTATTTGTGTATCTGCATCAATACAAAATTACGAGGCCATGGCGAGGATTACTGATATTAAATACTCATAATCAAGACCTCGGTTCAGAGGAAACCTATCAAGAATTACTTAGTGATAGAGTGCAAAGACTTTATCTACAGGACTTATTAACCCAAGAAAACCTAAGTCCTAACTTAGCACTACTGAAGTTGATAGTAACGCCCGAAACAGAAGCTCTAAACCAAGCAAAACAAATTTTAAACAGTACCGAAACCGAAACCGAATTTCGCCTAAAGCTAGATTTAATTGAGGCTATACTAGTAAATAAATTCCCCAAGCTGACTATAGAGGAGATACAGAAAATGCTCAATCTCAGAGAAGCTGATGTCACCCAAACACGCTTTTATCAAGAAGTCTTGCAAATAGGTCGCCGTGAGGGACAAGAGCAGGGTATACAGCAAGGTGTACAGCAGGGTATACAGCAGGGTGAATCCAACATGGTAATTCGTCAGTTGATTCGCCGTTGCGGTAAGTTAAATAACGAGCAAATCAAGAAGGTGCAATCGCTGTCACTTGATCAACTAGATGCTCTTGGAGATGCTTTACTAGACTTTAAACAATTAACTGACTTAGAAAATTGGTTTAGTAGTTCTAACTTAGAGCTTTAGGAACGCAAATTTAATAACCTGCAATTCTGATTTAACGTGGAATGGTGCGTTACGCTGTCGCTCACACACCCTACTGTTGCACTTTATTTAATTCACATTCCTTAGTATGGCCAACGAAA
>JAKOGY010000237.1 GCA_028658405.1 Dolichospermum sp. ST_sed8
ATATTGAAGGCGAATAAATTCGGCATTTGTCGGTTTTCCCCTTCGGTCTGAAGACGCGAAGCTCCCAACCTTCCCGTATTCCTCTGGTGGTTGATAGTGTTGTTGTTATGGCTAGATTACAGGAAAAAATTAGAATAGCGCGTGAAAATCAAAAATAATTGAATATTCATGAAATTATGCCAGCAACTTCTACCCAAATACTCCGACTTTCCCAAGGACATTTAAACTTACTCACAACTTGTCCTCGCAAATTCCAGCATAGCTATTTAGAACAACTAAATACTCCCCTAGATCCTAAACACGAAGAATATCAGATGTTGGGTAGTCGGTTTCACTTGCTCATGCAGCAGAGAGAAATGGGTTTACCTATTGATAGTTTACTCCAAGCAGATCCTAAATTGCAAAATTGGATGACTGATTTTAGTAAAGTTGCTCCAGAAATATTTACACCTAATATTGATAATCAAACTTTTCGAGAAAGTGAACATTATCGAACCTTGCAAATTGGAGATTATTTACTCACAGTCATCTATGATTTATTAATTGCTGATCAAAATCAGGCACAAATTCTCGACTGGAAAACCTATCCTCAACCACCAAAACGAGAAACATTAGCTCAAAATTGGCAAACAAGACTTTATCTGTATGTCATGGCAGAAACTAGCAAATATTTATTAGAAAATATTTCCATGACTTACTGGTTTGTGCAATCAAAAGAGCAAACTAACAATATTAAATTTACCTATAATGAACAACAACATCAAAAAACAGCAGAGGAATTAAATCAACTATTAAATAATTTGACAAAATGGGTACAAGATTATCAATATAATATATCATTACCGCAAATTACCAACTCCCAGAAAATTTGTGAATCTTGTCAATATGCAGTGAGGTGTCAACGGCAAAAAATCAAAGAAGTAACAGCAGATATTAACCAGAGTTTTCCTAGTTTAGAAAATATTGCGGAAGTATCACTTTGAACTTTAAAAATATGAAAAACTTTGATGATAACGATATTATTTATGTTCGAGAAATAGGAATTGATGATATTGCTCCTATTTACCATTTAGGTGAAGAATTATTCACCAGTGATTTATATCCTTATCTATATCGCACTTGGGACGAATGGGAGGTAATTGGACTTTATAATACAGATCCAGAATATTGTCTAGTTGCAGAAACAGAGGGAGAATTGGCAGGATTTGTGTTAGGAACTATTATTACTAAAGCATCTTGGACTTATGGTTATATTTTGTGGTTAGGAGTTAATCCCAAATTTCAACGTCAGGGAGTTGCTGATAAATTAGTTGATAAAATTATTGCCAGAATGATTGAAGATGGGGTGAGGTTTATGTTAGTAGATACAGACCCTACGAACACACGAGCAGTGAAGTTTTTTAATCGCAAAGGTTTTGGGAATATGCGTCAACATATTTTCTTATCAATGAATTTAAGTAAACATCCACATTATGGTAGACTCATAGATTATGAACATCAAAAAGCCGAAAGGGCAGGTTATAAACGCACGCGTCCTACTATGCGTCCCCGGAAAACAGAAGCAATTCCTAATGATGTAGTTATTAATCCTCTAATCAATGAATCAGGAACAGATTTAATTATTAATGATGATGAATAAATTCTTTATCTCATGCAAAGGCGCAAAGAAAGAAGAAAAGAAGGGGGAATGTCGTTGAAAATGGAATGGATTTTAATAACAACAGAAAAACCTCCAGATTGGTTTCTCGAATTAGTCAAAAAGTACGCACCAACAACAGGTAGTAATTTTGCGGCTCAATTATTTTGGCAACGGGGAATACAAAATGAAGAAAAATTAGCAGCCTTTATTAATTATCAAGTTTATCAACCTGCTGATGCTTCGGAATTTGGACAGGAAATTAATTTGGCTGTACAACGATTAATAAATGCCGGGAAAACAGGAGAAAAAATCACTATTTGGGGAGATTTTGATGCAGATGGAATTACTTCAACTGCGGTATTATGGGATGGTTTGGGTGAGTTTTTTCAGCAACATCGCCAATTAAGTTATTATATTCCGAATCGGTTAACAGAATCTCATGGTTTAAATAAGTCAGGAATTGATAATTTAGCGGACCAAGGTTGTAAATTAATAGTTACTTGTGATACTGGGAGTACAAATATTACAGAAATCATTTATGCCCAAAATTTAGGGATAGATGTGATCGTTACTGACCATCATACATTACCATCAGAACGTCCTCCCGTAGTCGCAATTATTAATCCCCGTTATTTAGCAAAAGAACATCCTTTATATCATCTTTCTGGTGTTGCGGTTGCTTATAAATTGGTGGAAGCATTATATCTAAGTTTGCCAGATATTCCCGAACATCCTTTAACTGATTTATTAGATTTAGTGGCTGTGGGATTAATTGCCGATTTGGTGCAATTAAGTGGTGATTGTCGCTATTTGGCACAATTAGGGATTCAACAATTGCAGACAGATTTTAAAAAACTACCAGAATACAGAAGAAGGCCAGGTGTGGGCAGGTTATTAGAATTATGCCAGAAAAGTGGCGATCGCCCCACAGATATTTCCTTTGGTTTAGGACCGCGTATCAACGCCGTTAGTCGGATTCATGGTGACGCTAGTTTTTGCGTAGAATTATTAACGAGTAGAGATATACAACGTTGTCAACAACTTGCAGAAGAAACAGAATTAGCTAATTCCCGTCGTAAGTCTTTACAAAAAGATGTCCAAACCCAAGTTACCAAAAAACTCAACCAATTAGACTTATCAACTACTAGCGTTATCGTCTTAGCAGACCCTCAATGGGCAGTTGGTGTTTTAGGTCTGGTTGCTGGACAAATTGCCCAAGAAACAGGACGACCGACGATTTTATTAAGTACAGAAGGAATGGAAACTGGGACAACTTCTAGCCCATCTCTAGCGAGGGGTTCGGCACGTTCTATCAATTCCGTTGATTTATATCAATTAGTCACAGAACAAGCCCATTTATTACATCGTTTTGGTGGACATCCTTTTGCAGCGGGTTTGAGTTTGTTGGTAGAAAATATCCCTTTATTTACAGATGCAATTAATCAAAAATTACGTCAATCTTTAGGGGGAATTAATCTCACTCCAACGGTACAAGCTGATTTGGTGGTAACAGTTGCAGATTTAGGCAAAGATTTATTTTTAGAATTGAAGCTTTTAGAACCCTGTGGCATGGGAAATCCTATTCCCAAATTACTAATTAAAAATTGTTGGTTTGAAAATGCTTGGCATCGTAATGAACAGGATTTAAAAGGCCAGAAAATCCAATATATTAAAACTGATTTTAATATTCTAGATGATTCTACTAATAATCCTTTTCCGGGGATTTGGTGGGGACATTACAAAGAAGAATTGCCTGTAGGTAAATGTGATTGTATTGCGGAAATTGATTTCAACAGCTTTAAAAAACGCTATGAAATTAGATTAGTTGCGGTGCGTTCTCATACTGAAGCTGAACTGGAAACTCACAATTATGCGATGATTTTAGATTGGAGAAATCAGCAAGATTTAGGAGAAATAACATCTGAAAAATCATTATTAATCATGAAAACTTGTCCTACTAATTGGGATGATTTACGTTTATGGTGGAAACAATCGCTAAATCAACAAAAACAATTAGTTATTGCTTGGAGAAAAACCCAAAATCCTACTAATAGGGATATTTGGCTAACTTTAGTAGGACTTGCTAAATACCTCAGTCGGACAAATCAACCTGTTACCCGTGTGCAGCTTTTAGAAAAGTTGGGTATTAGTGAAAAATGCCTATATTTAGGATTTCAAGCATTAAAATATTTAGGGTTTATCGTCCAACGTCAAGATAATTATCTCCAAATTATATGGGATTCTACATATCATCAAAAACCCGTTGATTATGTTATTAGCCAATTTTTAGCAGCAGTTAGAGAAGAACAATTTCAACGAGATTATTTTTTTCATGTTCCTTTATCTATTATTGTTGCCAGTATTTGTAGGTTGGGTTGACAGCAGGAAACCCAACATTAAAAATCGCTGGTTATATTGGGTTTTCTAAAGCCGGAGAGGATGTTTCAAAAGTCTCTCATAGTGGATTAAGAGAGTTCCAAATAAAAAAATATCCCAAAATTTCTTGTGGTGGGGGCATCTTGCTTGCTAATAATAGCTTACAATGGCATTAGGAGAGCAAATGCGAGAGGGGAAATTGTTAGATGAGGAGATTTGGCGACAGTTGTTCCCATGTTGGCTTTTCGGTTGGTGACACATAATTTAGTTAGTATGGCTCGTTATGCAGATGAGGTAACAAAAAATGATTGCTGTAAAAGATAAGTTTCCTAAGTTAACACCCGAAGAATATTTTATCTGGGAAGAAAAACAACTGCTTCGCCATGAGTATCTTAATGGTGAAATTTACGCCATGAGTGGGGGGACTCAAAATCATGGACGAATTGCTAGTAATATTATTTTCATTTTTAAAGGTCATTTACGGGGCGGTGGTTGTCAGGTTGGTAATTCCGATTGTCGTGTAAATATTTTTGAAACGAAAAATTATATTTATCCTGATGTGAGCGTTACTTGCGATGATTGCGATCTAACTGCCATCCAAGCCATTCAATATCCCTGTCTAATTGTTGAGGTCTTATCTCCAAGTACAGCCAGTTATGACCGAGGGGATAAATTTAGATTGTATCGTCGCAATCCTAATTTGCAAGATTATGTTTTGGTTGATGCTGAGAAAATAGCGATTGATTTATACCGCAAGAATGATCGTGGTAATTGGGAGATTTTTAATTATCAGTCGGGGGATAATATCGAGCTACAAAGTATTGATTTAAGTTTTTCCATTGAGTCGGTGTATGAGGATATTGTTTTTGAGGAATCAGTATAAATCACTAGTATTTTTAATCAGTTTATCCAAACTTTATTCCCAATGGTGATCAAATTATCAGCAAAATCTACATGACTAGTAGTCTGTCAAGAACTAATTGACGGGTTCATTCGTTGCCATTTTGATTCTTCCTTCTTCCTTCGTGTCCTTCGTGCCTTCGTGGTTCGTTTCTTATCCGTCAAAATTTATTTGACAGACTACTAGAGTAGAAGGTGAAAATACAAGATTAAGACATTATTTGGCTAGATTACATCGAAAAACTCTTTGTTATTCTAAATCTGAAGAAATGCTTCGATATTCTATTAAATTATTAATTCACTATCTCAAATTTGCAGATGTGCCAACTCCTTATCCAAATAATAGTAATTACAGCGGTTTCCGCTCTTATGAGGTACATCTTAGCCCCCTCATCGCTTGCGGGGAGGGGGTTAGGGGTGGGGTTCTTGTACCTCATAACACAAAGGAAGTGCTGTATCAAACAACCTTTGAACCCAACCTACGTTTTAACTCTCCTGTTGTTCTTGAAAAAACTTCTTATCAATAGTTTTAGTATGTTCTTTATTGGCAGAAATAGCTGTCATTTGATAATCAACTAAGTTGTTTACAAAGGGAACAGTTAACTTAAATGTACCATCAGGATTGACCTTGACTTTTTGACCATCAATGGTGACATTTGCACCTTCTTCTGTTGTACCATGAAAAACTAATTCTGCATCAACGACAAACCAGAAATCTGTACTAGGACGACTGAAAATGCGAACTGTACCAGAACGCGCTAAACATAACCACTGATTATTATTATTCACATAACCAATTTCTGTCATGTAATCACGTTCTCCTCTGGGAATAGGCACATAACGATCATAGATTGCAGTTTCACATTCGTATTGTTGTACGAACTGAGGACGCTGATAGCTAAGATCAAGGTTAGTTACATCGTAAACCCGGATTGCTAAAATGGTAAATCCTTGATTCTGTAATATTTGTTGATGATTGTCGGCAATATCCCAAGATAGGTAAGCCCATTTGGGAGTGCGGGGTGTGAAGGTAATTCTAGTATTTTCAGTCACATTCACAGGACTAATATTAATATTAATATTAGTCCAAGCTTCTATCTCTGCATCTAATTCGATTGCTATGGCTTCATTTGTGGCTAGGGGAGGCAATGGAGTAGGATATATCTCTTCTTCTATTTCCAATGTTTTGAGAGCAATTTGACTAGTAATGGCGTTCAAAGCCTCTCCTAACTCGGATGGTAAGTCAGATAATAAATCTGGATTTTGTAGTGGTTGGTTAATTAATTTAGGGGTTGTATTCAGAGGTTCTGATAGGCTGCTATCTAGCTGAACTGGTGTGGAAGTGATCCCAAGTAATTCTGATAGGGATGTAATCTTTTGATGAGATTGATTTACAGGTGTTTCTGGTTCTTCTAATGGGAAATTACTAAATTCATCTATGGGAATATCTGCATCAATTTGGTTGTGGTTAATATTCGGGATTTGTGGAAAGTAACTATTAACGACAATTACGGGGTCTTCTGTATCCCATACTACTTCAGTATAGTTTATATCAAGATCAATTTCAGGAATTTCCTTTGTTTGATCATTAGGGTAAGTTGTCTGCGGTATATCTATGACGGCTATATTGCTGATTGCTGTTATTTCCAGAGAGTCATCTTCTTTATGGTAATTTGTCCCATTTCCATTTCCATTCCCATTACTGTTGCCGTTGTTATTGATAATTGATGCAAATGCTTCTGAATCTGACAAAGTAAAAACTGTCTCTGAAACAGAATCGCTTTCTTGATTTGAGGATGGCTGCGCTGCTTCAACTGGTAGCGCAGCACTACTGTTAGCAGCTCGTTTTTTTCTTCTCAACCACAATGGTAAAAAACTACTTAATCCCGCAATTAGCAATAAAGGTAGTAGTAAGAAAAATTTCATGTTTTTGGTAATCGTTGAGGGATTATCAAAGGGATTTGTTAACTGTTTTTTCTCTCCAGTTTCTATAGGTTGGGGTGTAACTAATGTTTCGGGAATGGTTACTAAAGATGGACTTTGAGAAACTGTAGGAGTGACTGTAGGAGAAACTGTAGGAGTCGTAGTCATAGGTAAGGAAATAGTTTGCAATGATCTGGCTGCAATAGCAATTGCTTCTGCTTCTTTAGCAGCTTTTATAGACTCTTCTCCTGGTTTGGCTAAAATAAAGCCGAGAAAATCTTTGACTTTAGGACTGGGATTTTCTTTATAAACGTAAACAAAAAACTGGGAAAAGGGATATTGAGAATTATCTGGTAAGTAATCTTGTACTTTCAATACCCGCACATCTGGCAATTTAGAAATTTGATTTGCTAACACATAGCTAATGCCATCATTACTTAATTCTTTGATAATGTTAAATGTGTTATCTTCCACCATTTGCACAGCATTAGCACCTGTTAGTAATTGATCAGAATTAAATACTGGATATTCACTAAAAGACGCGCGAGTATCACTATTCAAGGGACGATCTATAAATCTAATTTTACCTTGAGCTTTTCCCAATTCTGACCAATCTGTAATTTCTCCTCGGAAAACCTTGGCAAATTGCTCCGTAGTCAAGCCGTCCTTAAAGGGATTATTCATACCAACAATGATGGCAATTTTTTCTCGACGCACTAGCACTTGTTTTAAACCTTGTGCTTTTTCTTCGGAAGTGAGTTTGCGGCCAAGAGATGCTACATCAACTTTACCATCTAAAACCGCTTTTACGGCATCTTCATTGCCATTGGTAGAAATTTCTACCTTAGTTCCTGAAAACTGGGCTTCAAAGTTTTCCTTGAGGCTGTGGTTGACAATTACGGAGTTAGGAGAACCGTCAACTTTAACCACAGTCCCATTTTCTACTTTTTCCGGTAGGGGAAAATCTGGAGTCTTACTCTTGGATTCTGCCTGGATGGGTAAAGAAACCAATAAATTTGCTACCATTGGACTGGTAGTTATGGCCATTAATAAGGCCAGTTTGATAATTACACTATCTTTTTGTTGTTGTTGCCACATATATCCCTGATTTAGCTAATATAAATGAACCACTTGCCAATAATCAAAATATTGTTTTGATTGAGAAGATGGGTTAATTATACAGCGTGAGTCATTTTTATCTGTAATAACACAAGTCAGTAACTCAGGGAACCAAGCCACTGAGATGGGAAGAGAAATCAAGTAAGCTATACTGACCAGCTTATACTCAAAACGGCTAGAAGCTCAATACTTGTCGGTTAAAGAAATGTAGGTTGGGTTGAGAGACAGCGGAACCCAACATTACCAAGGATTTCGTTCCGATTGCTCCGCGAACGTTCACGTTCCACAACCCAACCTACGATATACAGCACTTTCCGGTGTTATGAGGTAGATATATAGCGGGCAAGATGCCCGCACTACAAGAGTTTCATAATTCAA
>JAKOGY010000238.1 GCA_028658405.1 Dolichospermum sp. ST_sed8
TCCAGGATTAAAGGATTTACAGGATGTTTATATTTAATGTTTTATCGTCTTGCGGAGGAGTCTTACGCTATATTACCAGCAGCACCCGATCAGAAGTTATCGGCGTTAAAAAAAGATAAACTTTCGCAAATCAGACAAGATTGCTATATATTATCAAGTAAAATAAGATGTTTGTCTGTTGCCAAATACTGCTGTTATATATGTCTAAAACTTACACCGTAGAAATTAACCACCAAGGTACAACATATACTATCCAAGTTCCTGAAAATGAAACTATTCTCACAGCCGCTTCATCTACGGGTTTAGACTTACCCACTTCTTGTGGTGCTGGTGTTTGTACAACTTGTGCTGCTTTAGTTACAGAAGGAACTGTAGAGCAATCGGAGGGTATGGGTGTAAGTCCAGATTTGCAAAAACAAGGCTATGCTCTACTTTGTGTTGCTAAACCTCTTTCTGATTTAAAAATTGAAACCGAAAAAGAAGACATCGTTTATCAAGCACAATTTGGTAAAGCATAGGTAATAATTGATAATTACCAATTTCCAAAAAGTTTCTGTATTCTCAAAATCATCAATAGCAAAGGATTTAGGATTATGACAACTCACTTTATTACCGCTGAAATTGAATTAGAAGAAACTCCTACAGAGTTAGAAAAAGCCATTACAGCGGAATTACAAAAACAAGGTGAACCCCTCCGTTGGGCTATTACCGCTGTTGACGAAAAACAACAAACAGCCACAGTAGAAGCTGTAGTTACTGTTTAGATTTCTTCTTTGCGTTTTAACGCGAAACAAAAAACCCCTGTGATACCCATCCAAAAACCATACACAGTAATTTTAATTATACCCACCGGCATTGGGGCAGCGATTGGCGGTTATGCTGGTGATGCTTTACCAGTAGCTAAACTTATATCACAGGTGTGCGATCGCTTGATTACTCACCCCAATGTCATGAATGGTGCAAGTTTATACTGGAATATCCCCAACGCCTTCTATGTGGAAGGTTATGGTTTAGATAAATTTGCGGCTGGAGAATGGGGTTTACGTCCCGTTCGTAGTAACAGAGTCGGGTTACTTTTAGACCAAGGCATCGAACCGGAATTAATGCTGCGACACTTGCAGGTAGCCGACGCAGCCAGAGCAACCCTAGGATTAAATATTACAAATCATGTTATTACCGATGCCCCATTAAACGTAGAATTGCGGACTTCTCCATCAGGTACAAGTTGGGGAACAATAGGGAATCCTGATAGTTTATTACGGGCTGCTGAGAAATTAATTATAGACGAAAAAGCCGAAGCGATCGCTGTTGTTGCCCGTTTCCCCGAAGACATGGACGAAACCGCAGTCGAAAACTATCGCCAAGGTCAAGGAGTAGATCCTCTAGCGGGTGCAGAAGCCGTCATTAGCCATCTATTAGTCCGCACCTTTAAAATTCCCTGCGCCCATGCTCCTGCCCTTTCTCCCTCCCCACCAGCCCCCAATTTATCACCCCGTGCAGCGGCTGAAGAAATCGGCTACACATTCTTACCTTGTGTTTTAGTTGGCTTGAGTAACGCTCCGCAATTTATCATTAATACAGAAAATCATAATTCTTTATCAACTGATATCTGGGCAGATCAAGTTGATGCTTTAGTTATTCCCGCTACATCCTGTGGAAACAGTGCTTTATTAAACTTAAACCAGAAACAATGTCAAATCATTACCGTTGCAGAAAATAAAACTTTGATCCAAGTTTCTGCTCCCATGTTAAGAATTCAAACCTTGCAGGCAAACTCATATTTGGAAGCAGTAGGCGTATTAGTCGCTCATAAAGCAGGTATTAATCCTTCGTCATTAGTCATTAGTCATTAGTCAGTGGTCAGTTGTCATTAGTCATTAGTCAGTTGTCAGTTGTCAGTTGTCAGTTGTCAGTTGTCAGTTGTTAGTTGTCAGTTGTCAGTTGTCAGTTGTTAGTTGTTAGTTGTTAGTTGTTAGTTGTCACATCTTACCAATTACCAATTACCAATTACCCATTACCAATTACCCATTACCAATTACCCATTACCCATTACATTATTTAAAATCCCGTGATTGAACAACGAAAGCAAGAACCAGAAATCCCTTATCTCACACGCACCCAAGTTTTAGTAGCAATGGGTGTAACTGCAATTATTCTCTGGATAGTTGCCAAACTATGGTTACGTTGGGGTAATATTACCCTCTTTAAGTGGCAATGGCACGAACAAGATTTATTATTAGGAATTGGTTTAGGTCTAATCATTACTATATTAAGTGGTTTAGCTTATCGCCTTTCCCCTTCCTATCGTCAAAGTGCAAATTATTATCTAGAAATGGTTCTCAAACCTCTAGCTTTACCAGATTTAATTTGGTTAGGATTATTACCAGGTTTAAGTGAAGAATTATTATTTCGAGGTGTAATGCTACCCGCTTTAGGTGGAGATCATACCGCTGTAATTGTATCAAGTCTTTGTTTTGGAGTCCTACATCTTAGCGGTCCCCAACAATGGCCTTATGTAATTTGGGCAACTATTGTGGGAATTATTTTAGGTTATAGCGCCCTATTAAGTGGCAACCTATTAGTACCTATTGTTGCTCATATTGTCACAAATTTGCTCTCTAGCTATTTATGGAAAATCCAAAAACCAATCACACCCTGACTAAGTAGGTTAGCATTAAAAATTGTCGTTATGACAAGGCAAGAGGCAAGAGGCACTCATGCAAGAGTGAAGAGGGTTTGGGCGATTTTACTTTTCTTTACACAGATTGGTTTTATTGTGTTCACCTACTTATTTCCGGTTTTACAGCGTTTTTCATGATTTTGCGTAAATCCTGGTAGTTTTTAGTATCTCAACCTATTTAATACTGAAACTCTTGTCAATCAACACTTGTAGGTTATTCTTTTCCGTCGAACTGAGGTAATTTCCTATGGAAGTTGCTATATTTTTAAATTGTTAAACAAAATATCCCACCAATAACGCCGAAATGGCTTATGGGTGGGATTTAGGGTAGTTTATTCAAAGAAAAAACTCAGTTTTTATTAGAAATCATCAAGAAACTGACCAATGCGATTAATTACAGGATCTATTTCTTGAGGTTCTAGTTCTGGTTCTGGTATAGCTTGCACTCCGCTATCGCTATCAGGAGGAATATAGGTAAGTGGTTGCTGACTAAGAATGATTGCCAACTTTGCAACTTGTTCAGTAAGTTGCAACATTTGACTTTCTATCGCTTCCAAACGATGAGACTCCCTAGCAAAAAAACGTTCCTCAAACCCAGTCATTTGATTTTGCATCTCACCGATTTTTTGTTCAACTGTAGTTATATTTACTGTCTTAGAAACTAGTTGTGCAGGTTCTGGGACACATAAGAATTTCCAAAGAGCCTCTCTACACAGATCACTGAAAGTTTTATCTGGCTGTATCTCTAAGTAGTTTTCCACCTGCGCCAACAAGCTTTCATCAGCAATGTCTGGATTGAACGTAACGGATTTGACTACCTTTTTTGACCATTGGAACATCAGTTTTATTACCTAGCGCGAACAGCAGCAGATAATTGCGCTTCTCCATAAATATACTGCCCCAAAGCATTAGCCTGCCGAGAAGGTGCAGCTAAATAAGCGTTGATTTTAGCTTCTTTGAGGAGACGTTGAACATCTTCCCAGAAAAACTCTCCACCACCACCTGTAATAATCACATCAGTTACCCGCTCTGGCAACCACGCTAACACACGAGAGCAAATTTCCCGTGAAAACTGCTCTGTCAGATTAGGGAGAAAATCATCTAGATTAGTAGGCTTACTAGCGCCTTTAGGACGGTAAAAGCGTTCGCCTTTAGGTTTATTAACCGCAGAAATCAAGGCTAAAGATTGACTATCAGCACCATCTATTTCCCTAGCTACCATTTCATAAAATTTGCTCATCCCAAAGTCTTCACTCTTAGAAGCGGCTCTGGCAAAGCGGAAATTATCCACCATGATCATATCAATAGTTTGATGACCAATATCAACAATCCCCACAGATATTTTTGTAAAATCGGGAACTGTTACTGCTTTGTTAGGTTGAGTTTCTGACCACAGTAAACTACCATATCCTTCGGGCATTACCCAAACTTTGGCAATGTTCAAAGCTATGGATTCACCTCGGAAATTCAATACATGAGGTCCAGTTACCAAGCTAGTTAACTGTGCCTTTTCTTTTTCAAATTGTTCCAAAGATAAGAAAGGCAGACCTAGAACCACAAAAATTTCATCTTTTAGCTGAAAATACCCGGCAGATGATAATACTTTGACCAAGGCATCTTCTACTTTAGATTGGCCAACGCCAAGATTTGCCCCAAAATCGGCGGCTAATTGCCCTACAGCATAGCCACTACCTTGATACTCCAGCCACAAATCCATTAGTGGGTCAGTAGCCTTAGCTTCAAAGACACCGCCGCGAATTTGTTCAATTGATGTTTGCTTAACATTAGAAGGTATGAAAGCCACATGATTGGGTTCACGGCTTACACAAGTCTTTGTAGATGTTCTGCCTAGATCAACACTGAGAATGATTTTACCGCCAATATTGGTTGGTTTTCCAGAATTGCCAGAATTCATGGGTGTGGCTGCGGAAACTGCTGGGGTTCGGTTCATGGGAATGGCAGCGGCATTCATTGGATTAGCGACGGGGGGTTGATCTGTCATGAAAGCTCCTCTGTAATAAGTTATTATGCTCATCTTACAAAAAAGGTGAGCTACAAAAAATTTTAGGTTGGGTTAAGTGTAACTAGAAATACGTCAAAATTCATAAGGCTGATTGAAAAAGTTTTTTTTGGTGAAGGTTAGGAGTTCAGGCATCAAAATAGTCGTAAAATCACTAATTATCAATCACCAAGTCCCAATTACCATTTTCAATAGTGGGGAAAATGGTTTTTCCCCACTGCTTTGTTTTTGCTAAACAGTAGATGTGAAAGATTGGACTCTGGATTCTGAAGACCATTCCAAGGGATTCCAAACTCTTTCTTCTAAAGCCATTTGCTCAATTAAACTCGCCAAGCGCAGGGCTTTGAGAGCTTGTTCACCACCTACAGAAGGTTGATTGCCACCACGGACGCAGTTGATAAAATGCTCTAACTCGGCGCTGAGAGGTTGAACATTAGTGGTGTAAACCTTTTCGATTAAACCATCTTGTCTATATAAGACTTTTTGATGGTCAATGAGTGGATTCACCGAGGTTTGGCGATGGACAAAAATCTCATTAGTGAGAAAATCTGCTTCTGTAAATGAATTTTTACAATGAGCAACTAAGCGACGAATTTTCCGGTGAGTAACTTTGCTGGCTGTCAGTGTGGCAACAACACCATTGGCAAAGCCCAGGGTCGCAGTTACATAATCTAAATAACCTGAGTCTAAAGAACGAGTCCCACTAGCAGTCAATTTTACCACTGGTGAGGCAGCTAATTCTAGCAGCAAATCAATGTCATGGATCATTAAATCCAGCACTACGGAAACATCATTCGCCCGCGCTGAATAAGGACTCATGCGGTGAGATTCTAAAGCCAAGACTTCCTCGGTTTTGAGGACTTGGGTAAGTTCCCTAAAGGCGGGATTGAATCGCTCAATGTGACCAACTTGCAAAATACACTGAGATTCTGCCGCGGCATTAACTAAAGATTCTGCTTCAGAAATACTAGCCGCTATTGGTTTTTCAATTAAAACATGGATTCCTGCTAACAAACAGTTGATACCTACTGCATAGTGGAGCCGTGTAGGTACTGCAACACAAATTGCATCTACATGGGGTAGTAAGTCGCAGTAGTCTTCAAAAAACCGAACTTTGTATTTGCTGGCAGTTTCTAAACCCCGTTCGACGTTAATATCGGAAACGCCGACTAGTTCCACATCTTTCATGGAACTCAGGACGCGGGTATGATGTTGTCCCATGTTACCAACCCCAATTACGCCTATGCGAATATGGTGCGGCTGGCTGCGCTGTGAATATAGATTTGGTTCTGACACTGATATGCTATCTTGCACTATTGTTCTCTCCTCAACCACCAAATTTAGAGACGCTAAGGTCGTTGGCCTTTATACTTAAACGCCAGGTTTGATTTGTCTTAAACCATCCAGATGGTAACATAGTGATTATCTTTATGAAGAATTTCAAAGTTTGGGTTCTGTTCCCCCCATCTGGTTATCTTTTCGGTCAATAGTTATTAATTATCCTGTTTTATTCATCTATGAGAAAAATTATGTGTTTTTTGGGGTTGACTTTGTAACTTTAATAACTTTTTAGTAGAAATTATCAGGTACGTATTTAGGGAATTAACTAAACCCAATCAATACCTGATTTTTATAGTGGTAAATCAATCACTCTTTCTATAAGTAAAATTACAAATCGTCACACAGTTAATACTCAGAGTATAATGTTTTAGGCGATTTATACGATTAATGTTCTCATTTCTGAGAGTTTTTTGGACATATTTAATTTTTGTTTGGGGCATTTTGTTAATTTTCCCATCTTTTGGATGCAATTTATGAAGAATTGCTAATTGCTAAAATTCCTTTTTATTTCCGATTTTGATATGAAAGCTGTAATTCTCTTATCTGGTGGCTTAGACTCTTCAACTGTTCTCTATCAAGCAAATGCTGAGGGTTGTGAATGTTACGCTATTTCTTTTGATTATCAACAGCGACATCAAAAAGAATTGAATTGTGCTTTGATGCTGGGAAAATTGGCTGGGGTTGTTCAACATCAAGTGGTGAATTTTGATTTACGACAGTGGGGTGGTTCTGCGCTAACAGATGATCAGATTGATTTGCCTCAAGAGCGTTCTTTAGATGAAATGGCAGATAATATTCCTGTTACATACGTTCCAGCGCGGAATACGATCTTTTTAAGTTTTGCTTTGGGGTATGCAGAAGCGATCGCAGCGGAAAGAGTATATATTGGTGTTAATGCCCTAGATTATTCAGGCTATCCAGATTGTCGTCCTGATTATATTGAAGCTATGCAGGAAGTTTTCCGTCTCGGAACAAAACAAGGACGGGAGGGACAATCTATTGAAATTGTTGCCCCTTTAATTAATTTGAAGAAGACAGAAATTATCCAACTTGGTAATCAATTAGGTGTGCCTTGGCATCTCACTTGGTCTTGTTATGCTGGTGATGATATGGCTTGTGGTGTCTGTGATTCTTGTCAATTGCGGTTAGCGGCTTTTGCAGAGTTAGGGTTAAAAGATCCTGTTGCTTATGCTGAAGTGGGTTAGAGGATGTTTGAAAAATCACAACATAATCTGAACTAATTTTTTACCTGCGTACTAATGGCAGCATAATTAATTTTATAATTAGATAACTTTTCTTTAGACGATTTACAAAAGTGGTTAGAAGATGTGTGAAAATTATTAACTAAACAACTTTTCATCAAAAATATATGCAATAAACATCCTGTAAATCCTGATATAGACAACAAAATGATTCAAAACATAGATCATGATCGCTTATTTAAAGAATTAATATCCACGTTTTTCATAGAATTTATAGAACTCTTCTTTCCCCAAGTTCTGAAATATCTAGACACTAACTCAGTTACATTATTAGATAAAGAACTATTTACCGATGTTACAACAGGAGATAAACATGAAGCCGACTTAGTAGCTAAAGTAAAATTTTTAGGTAAACCTTTTTACTTTCTAGTTCATATTGAAGCAGAATCTGGTGCCAAATCAAAATTCAATAAAAGGCTATTTAACTACTTTGCTAAATTACACCAAAAATTTGACTTACCAGTATATCCTATCGTTATATTTTCATACCATACACCCAAAAAAGTAGCAGTTAATAACTATGAAATTAACTTTCCTGATTTAGAAGTGCTAAAATTTAATTATCAAGTAGTACAACTAAATCGTCTCAACTGGAGAGATTTTTTAAATAGTCAAAATCCAGTAGCATCTGCATTAATGTCAAAAATGAACATAGAACCAGCAGATAGGCCAAAAGTAAAAGCAGAATGTTTAAGGTTATTAGTGACCTTAAAACTAAATCCAGCAAAAATGCAATTGATATCAGGGTTTATTGACACATATTTGAGATTGAATAAAATAGAAGAACAGACATTTGCAGCCGAAGTAAGTTCATTTATACCCAAGGAAAAGGAGAAAGTTATGCAAATAGTGACTAGTTGGATGGAACAAGGAATTGAACAAGGAATTGAAAGAGGAATTGAAAGAGGAATTGAACAAGGAATTGAAAGAGGAATTGAAAGAGGAATTGAACAA
>JAKOGY010000239.1 GCA_028658405.1 Dolichospermum sp. ST_sed8
TCGCTGACGCGAATGACTACGATTAGGGTGGTTTGGTTCACATCTAATCCGTATTACTACTTTTTAGAATGATCCCTGAAATACTTTTGGCGTTGTCTAGAAGTTTTTTCCTAAAGCATCATAACACAAATAAAAGAAATTTGCATTGATAATGGGACAGAGGAAATTTCTCTTTGCGTCTTGTCTCCTCACTAGGGACTTAAATTATTAAAATTAAGAAAACTGCAATACAGTCACTACTCTAGATAGTTATGGATATCAGCCCAAAATTTCAACCAGGACAAATTGTATCCTTGGATTATAGCCATCAGAATCTTTATGCGGAAGTTATTGAAATAGTGGTTTCCCGTCAATTGTGCTGGGTGCGTCCTTTGCTACTTGTGAACTCCACCCAGGAATTACCACTTGTGATTGATTTACGAAATGTATCTGATTTGTTATGGCCACTAGATTTGTTTAGACCGGCACTAGATACAGAAGTTATTGCTTTTTTAGGGCAACTTTTTCCTAAAGAACTAAAATTTGAACCTGATTTACTAGCTAAACAACAATTTAATTTATTTATTCATCAACTGTGGCAAGGACAAAAGACATAAGTAAACTTGGTTGCATAAGTAACAATAGCAACAACAGAATGTTAGTAAGCAGCTTTGATGTCTTGTGGTACAAGAATTATCCCCAGGTAGGAACTAACTGCACCCTGCCAGCGTCCATTTCTGCCATTAATAATTCTAACGCTTCATAGTCAACATCTGAGATATGACCTAGTTTTGTTAATTCTGAGTTAATCTCATTTTCTATTTCTGGCGTTAATTTGCGGATATGTAGAGCTTTTTCTACCAACTGACGAATGACATATCGAGTTTTCATAAGAAATAAACCAAATTGCAGTTACTAGTCATTATCTAAGACAATGTTGGGTATAAAAGGTGATTTATGCCTCTATACCTTTGTGATTTAGATCACTACTGAACAAGCAAGATCAGTTATTCAATCATTCTGTTTTTGTCAACGACACGAATAAAAATCAGAGTTGACAACTACAGAGGAATTTAACTGAAACTACCTCCAATCCTAGCTTCAGCAAAAGTAACTGCTATAGCTACAGATAATTAATCTGCATTTAAGAGGCATAAGTAGATTGTTTTTTAACTGGCTAAAAAAAAATGTATATATAAGTACATTTTATCATGGACTTATGACAATCTTTAAATAAACCTAGTTAAGCCATAAAGATTGAGTAAAGAGAAAAAAAAGCGCAGATTTAAACTTACAACAGCTTATATAAAAATGTTACCATGCTAACAAATCTAATTTATCTCTAAATTACTATTATTCCTATAACTAGGCGTTTTTGCGATTCTGTGCGAAACCTAATCCATACCGCCATTATTTTTAAAGCTAAAATTATTTAACTGCGGTCAAAATCTTTAATTAATGCTAATCTTGGGTTAGTCGGCTGTAATTTAGGGTAGCTAGAAGATAGCAAAGTGGCTGTTTTAGTTGAACAATTAATCACATCGGATATTTTAAAACCTGCCCGTTACCTGGGTAACGAACGTTTAGCAGTCCATAAGCCTTGGGATACGGCAACAATCCGCTGGGTGCTGACATATCCAGAAGTCTATGAGGTTGGAGCATCAAATTTAGGGCATATCATCTTATACAATATTTTGAATGCCCAACCTCGCCAGTTATGCGATCGCGCATACTTACCAGGGGCAGATTTAGCCGCTAAACTTCGCACCACGCAGACACCCCTGTTTGCAGTGGAATCTAAACGGTGGTTGACGGACTTCGATATTTTAGGCTTTAGTCTCAGTTACGAATTAGGATGCACCAACATTTTAGAAATGTTGGATTTAGCGAGAATCCCTCTGACTCGAGAAGAACGGTTACAGGGAAATTACCCGCTAATATTTGCAGGTGGACAAACAGCAACATCTAACCCCGAACCCTATACAGATTTTTTGGATTTCATAGTTTTGGGAGATGGTGAAGAACTACTGCCCGAAATTGGCTTGGTTTTAGAAGAAGGGAAAAAATCAGGCTTGAATCGTCAAGAACTATTACTCGACTTGGCGCAAATTCCTGGGGTATATGTGCCACAGTTTTATGAAATGGGTGAAGGAGGGGCTGTATATCCCCTGCGTCCAGATGTTCCTACAAGAGTTCTGAGAAGAGTAGCCACACCCATTCCCGCCTATTCTATTGGCTTAGTCCCCTATGTAGAAACAGTTCACGACCGTCTAACCATAGAAATTCGTCGCGGTTGTACCCGTGGTTGTCGCTTTTGTCAACCAGGAATGTTGACTAGACCGGCGCGGGATGTCGAACCGGAAAAAGTGGTAGAAGCTATAGAAAAGGGAATGCGGGAAACTGGTTACAATGAGTTTTCGCTATTGTCTTTGAGTTGTTCTGATTATTTAGCCCTACCAGCGGTGGGGATGGAAATTAAAAATCGCTTAAAAAATGATAATATTTCCTTAACCTTACCTAGTCAAAGAGTAGATAGGTTTGATGAAAATATTGCCAATATCCTGGGAGGAACACGCCAAGGTAGCTTAACCTTTGCCCCAGAAGCGGGTACTCAACGGATGCGGGATATTGTCAATAAGGGTTTAACTAATGAAGAATTGTTAAGGGGAATAAAAACAGCTTGGTCAGAAGGTTGGGATAAAATCAAGCTGTATTTCATGATTGGTTTACCCGGTGAAACAGATACGGATGTCCTAGGGATTGTAGAAACGGTAAGCTGGTTAAAGCAAGAATGTTGGGAAAAGGGGAGAAGATCACTGAATTTTACTTTAACCATTTCTAACTTTACTCCCAAACCCCATACTCCCTTTCAATGGCATTCAGTTTCCACCACAGAGTTTGCGAGAAAGCAAAACCTATTGCGACAAGAATTTCGGGGGATGAAAAATGTGAAAGTAAATTTCACGGATTTTCGCATCTCCGCGATGGAAGACTTTATTGGTAGAGGCGATCGCACTTTGGGGAAAGTGTTACGTCGAGCGTGGGAATTGGGTGCAGGCATGGATTCTTGGTATGATCATGTAGATGCAGCATTTACAGCTTGGGGAACAGCCATTACCGAAGCCGGTCTAGACTGGAAATATCGTCAAGTCGAAAATGGCGAGTGGAATCTATTTGCTACCGACAACAAGGAACAAGAAACCCTATTACCTCTAGATATTCCCTTACCTTGGGATCATATTGATACTGGCATTGATAAAAAGTGGTTGCAAGAAGACCTGCAACGCGCTCTAGAAGCGGCAATTGTCCCTGATTGCTCTTTTGAAGGTTGTTCTCATTGTGGAGTCTGTGGTACTGATTTCGGTCATAATATTGTTATGGCTGCACCACCCATTCCCAGCTTTGCCGGTGATTTTGTTCCCAACACCACCAAAGCTCAAAGATTGCGAGTATGCTTTGGCAAACAAGGGGATATGGCTTTGGTAAGTCACTTAGATTTGATGCGCCTATTTGATCGAGCTATGCGCCGTGCCAGTTTGCCCATCACATTCACAGGTGGTTTTCATCCTGGACCGAGGATTTGTCTAGCCAGTGCTTTAACTTTAGGTGCTACCAGTAATGGGGAAATTGTTGATTTTGAATTGACCCAAACAATTGATGTAGCAATTTTTCATGCCCAATTAGTCAAGCAACTACCTACTGACATTCCTGTATATGATGTGGTAGAAATAGATATCAAATCTCCTTCTGCTACCCAATCTCTGGAAGCAGCCGAGTATTTACTCACAGTGTCTACAGCCCAAAACGAGTTACAACTTGCCCAATGGCAAGATTGGATTGAAACTATTAAAAATCAAGAGGAGATTTTATCGGCACATACAACCAAATCAGGTAAGCAACAATTAATAAATCTGCGCGATCGCTTGTGGGAGATAGAATTAGTATCAGCATCTCACCGAGAATTAGACTCAACAGCAGTATTGCGTTATTTGGGTAGTTGTCGTCCTGACGGTGTGATCTTGCGTCCTGAGCAAATATTGTCTATGCTAGAAATTGTGGCTAATGTAGAATTTCACCTCTTACATATCCACCGCAAACGTCTAGTTATCGGATAAATTGCTAGTAGTTGCCAAAAATTAGTAGATTGTGGGAATTGATTTTTAGCACGGTTGCGTTAGAATAGTAGTCGAGAGAAATTTTCTGGTGCTGCATTGCATGATTTGATTCATTACCTGTCATATCTACAGGAACGAAGGCAAAGATATAAGAGTGTAAGTTCTAAGATTGTATCCCAGACAAACTCTGCTGCTGACTACAAACGACTCTCTCTATATCTACCTTGGGAATCAATCACTAACAATAGCTTTCGTCAACTTCTCCATTGATTGACTACATTCTATCACTTAAATAAGACTTGCTTTTATAGCGAGCTTTTATGCAATTGCTACAAATGTAAGTGTGTTTGATTGTAAAAAATACCACTTAAGTATTGACAGAGATTATCAGCCTGGCCAAATTCTTGTAAAGATGACCTAGTAAGTTATCTGCACCTAGCTAGACTTTCTAGTAAAAACACGGGTATTGAATCCAGTGATAAAGGCAGATTTTGCTGCGTCACTCGATTTTGGATTTACGTTAGCGAAGCGTACGCAGCGCAGCGAGTATTTTGGATTTTGGATTGACTCCACCAAACAAGTGTAGAAGCTCGAAAATTTTAGATTTGGGATTGACAATTTTTCCGTTTTGAGAATGACGGGGCTTTGACCAAATTTTTTTAATCTAAAATCTAAAATCTAAAATTCCCGGTCAGCGGATGGTAAACCCAAAAAAAACCGTGTCTAGATGCAGAGGTTTATCACAGAGTATGTGCTATTTAATTGTAGTCAACTTTACTTAATGAAGCGTTAATTTTGACATAGATATCTACGGATATCCAAAGTTTAAATAGCAGCGTATAGTATAGGAAATCAGCCAAGGTCGGTTGATGGAAGTGCTTAAACTATATCCAGCTATTCAGGAATAATCCGGCGTGTAAACGCAATCACAGTATCATTAGCTCTTCATAACTTTGCAGAGCTACTCAAATTGCCAATTTTTATTACTAATAGCGTCTTGTAGCAGCGACCGTCAGGATAAGCGGGATAACAGAGAACTTCCTTGTAATTCCCAGCGGTGCTGCCAATTTTTGAGGAAATTGAATGCCAAAACAAATTATCATCGCGGAGCAGCATCAAATTGCTGCTGTATTTTCGGAAGATCAAATACAAGAACTTGTTGTAGCTACGGGTCATCACCAAATTGGTGATATCTATTTAGGTGTAGTAGAAAATGTATTACCTGGGATAGATGCAGCTTTTGTCAATATCGGCGATCCAGAACGCAACGGTTTTATTCACGTCACTGACTTGGGTCCACTAAGGCTGAAACGTAGTGCAGCAGCGATTACAGAACTGTTGATACCACAGCAAAAAACCTTAGTGCAGGTGATGAAAGAGCCAACTGGATCAAAAGGTCCCCGGCTCACAGGTAACATCACCTTACCCGGACGTTATGTAGTATTAATGCCCTATGGACGAGGTGTAAATTTATCCAGACGGATTAAAAGTGAAAATGAACGTAACCGTTTGCGAGCTTTAGCAATTTTGGTGAAACCAGCCGGAATGGGTTTGCTAGTCCGCACAGAGGCAGAAGGTAAGCCAGAAGAAGCAATTATTGAAGATTTAGAAGTGCTGCAAAAGCAATGGGAACTTGTTCAGCAAGAAGCTGTATCTTCCCGTGCGCCAGCCTTGCTTAATCGTGATGATGACTTTATTCAGCGCGTTCTCAGAGATATGTATGGTAGTGATGTGAATCGCATTGTTGTTGATTCCAGCACTGGCTTAAAACGGGTAAAGCAGTATTTACAAAACTGGAGTGGTGGACAAACACCCCAAGGATTGTTAATTGATCATCACCGCGATCGCTCACCCATTTTAGAATACTTCCGCATCAATGCGGCTGTCCGCGAAGCCCTCAGACCCAGAGTAGATTTACCATCAGGTGGTTATGTCATCATCCAACCGACAGAAGCATTAACCGTCATAGATGTTAACTCCGGTTCTTTTACCCGTTCTGCAACTGCTAGAGAAACAGTGTTGTGGACAAACTGTGAAGCAGCAGCAGAAATTGCTCGTCAGTTAAGGTTGCGGAACATTGCCGGCGTGATTGTGGTTGATTTCATTGATATGGAATCCAGACGTGACCAAATGCAAGTTTTAGAACAATTTAACAAAGCTCTTAAAGCTGATAAAGCCCGTCCGCAAATTGCCCAACTAACTGAATTAGGTTTAGTGGAACTTACTCGCAAGCGTCAAGGCCAAAACATTTATGAATTGTTTGGTGAAACTTGTCCTACTTGCGGCGGTTTAGGACATACCGTAAGATTACCAGGAGAAACGGAAAACCGCTTACCCATACCGGCTGCGGACATCACAGAGCGGTTTGCACCGATGCCGCAAAAGGAATCACGTCCAGTTACCCGTATCCCTGATATTGGTAGCGTTACACCAGCCGTACCACGAGATACTTATGATGGTTTTGGAGATGGATTTGACAGCGAATCGGAATTTAGCTCCGCAAATCTAATTAATCATCCTAGCTATCAAGACTTAAATGATAGCAAGCGCCGTACCCGTACCCGTCGTAGCCGTATTGGTGTAAATGATGCTAATGGTAAGGATGAAACCCGCTTAACCAACAATCCTCTCAGTTTTGTTAATGATACAGATTTAGACTTAGAAGAAGCGGAAATACCAATACCAGAAATCTCCCTACCGACTATTAATAAATCAGGTTGGACAGAAAGGCCAGAACGGGCAAAAGTCAAACTAGAACCAATTAAAGTAGAACCACCGGAGATTATTAATGTCGAAATGTCGACAAAAGAACAAGATACTTATGCTGAAATGGGAATTTCTCCTTTACTCAAGTTAGATCGGGAGGGAAAAAGTACAAGATCGGTGATTATTAATGTTGTTCAACCAGGACAATCACCTATTGAAGAAACTGAATTGATCCCCGAAGCAATTGTTACTGAAAAGACCACTCCTGAAATTGTCTCCATTAAATTACCGACACCAGTATTTGAGCCAGAAGTAGAACCTTATTTACTACCATTAGTAATAGTTCCAGAATTGACAATAGTTCCAGAGGAAAAAGAACCTGAAACAGAAGTTGAAATAGAAACTAATAATAGTTCTATTCCTAATCGTCGTCGCCGTCGTCGTTCATCAGCCTTAGATACGGATGGTTTCGGACTATGATTTTGATGATTTAGATGATTTTTATGATTCAGAAATTATACAAATCATCTAGATCATCCAAATTATCTAAATCACACAAATGATCTAAATCATCCAAATCACAAAAATCACAAAAATCATAGTTCTGACAGATGAAGAAAACACCCTGGGATAATTCAAGTTGGTTAGAGTTTTCTACTTACTCCGATATACAGGGTGCAGTTGGGGGTGTAGATGAAGTAGGACGAGGTGCTTTATTTGGTCCTGTGGTGGCAGCGGCAGTTATATTACCAGTAGAGGCTTTATCAATTTTGATGATAGATCACATTAAGGATAGTAAAAAACTGTCTAGTTCTCGGAGGACTAAACTGGCTGAAAAAATTAATACTCTGGCTTTAGACTGGAAAATTGGTTATGCGACAACGGCGGAAATAGACGATTTGAATATTTTACAAGCAACTTTATTAGCAATGAAGCGGGCTGTACTGAAGCTGCGGGTAAAACCAGAACTGTGTTTGATTGATGGTAATCAGTTGGTGAAGAATTTACCAATACCACAAGCAACTATTGTCAAAGGTGATGAGAAATCCCTGAATATTGCCGCAGCTAGTATCATGGCTAAAGTTTGGCGTGATGATTTGGTGCAGCGGTTAGCTTTAAAATATCCTTTGTATGATTTGGAAAACAATAAAGGTTATGGTAGCCAACGTCATTTACTGACTCTCCAAAAATATGGACCTTCACCTTTACATCGTCTCTCTTTTCGTCCTTGTCAAACAACTTTGGATTTGGGATTGTAGATTTTGGGTATCCCCTTGTTTGAGTCAACACTATTCTTAACTAAGCTGTCAGTAACTCAGGGAACCAAGCCACTGAGCTTGTAAGAGTAATCAAGCAAGCTATACTGACCAG
>JAKOGY010000023.1 GCA_028658405.1 Dolichospermum sp. ST_sed8
ACAGATACGTAGGGTGTGTTAGCGATAGCGTAACGCACCATTTTTAAGGATTTCGTGCGTTACGCGAAACGCTAACGCACCCTACAAATACGTAATTTTGTTCAAGAATCAAATCGGATTCCTATATATCCATAATCTTATAATATGCTTTATTTAAAAAAAAATAGCCAACAAAAATGTAGAGAATAAAATAAAAATCTCTCTCTACAGAAAAAAGTTTAAATTCAATTTTGGCTATTTCATGAAAAGAACTTATTGAGAAAATAGGGTAATAAGTTACCAACTTATTAACAATCCAAATGTGAAAGAAAGTGCTACGGTTATTTGGGATAATTTATATTTGGTAGTTTGTGAAGTAGAATCACCTGAAGCGAGAGTTAAATCACTTTTTCCCTCAGTTTCCAGATCAGTTTTTTGGAGGAATAACTTACCTTCACTAAATATACCTAATATAGGAAATATTTGCCCACCAATCAGAGATTCTTGTTCTGCATTAGAAAGATATCTAAATAATTGAAGATGATTCAATTGAGTATTCTTAGGCATATCATTACTCCTTGCATAAGTAATTATTTGAGGTTAGGTGATAGATGAATAAAAACGTTGAAAACATTGATCTATACAGTTAAAAACTGTAAATGCTCTCCGGGTTTCGATAAAAATGTCTCAGGAGTTCCTTGAATTTGTAGCTGACCTTTTTCTATGAGAACAATCCAATCAGCGCGGTGAATAACACTGGGACGATGAGTAATTAAAATTGTGGTTTTACCTGCGCGATATTCCAAAAGACGATCTAGAACATGAGCTTCACTCATCGGGTCTAGTCCAGCGGTAGCTTCATCTAAAATGAGTATAGGTGGATTCGTGAGAATTCCACGAGCGATCGCTAATCGTTGTCTTTGTCCTCCAGAAAGATTTGCACCAAATTCCCCTAATACGGTTTGATATTTATTAGGTAATTGACTGATAAAACCATCCGCATCTGCAATATCACAAGCTTGAACAATGTCTTCAAAGGAAATAGAAGGTATTCCTAAACGGAAGTTTTCCAGAATTGTCCGACTCCAAAAATGAGGTTCTTGAGGAACATAAACTACTTGTTGTCGGTAACAATCTAAAGCAATATCTTGGATATTTAAAAAACCAATGCGGATATTACCGGAATCTGGTACATATAACCCAGCCAATAATTTAGCTAAAGTGCTTTTACCACAACCTGATTTACCAATTAAAGCAACGACTTTTCCCCCCGGAATCTGAATGGAAAAATCATCTAATAAATCAACTCTACCTGCGTGATGAAATTGAAGATGGGAACAATTAATATCTGCCACACTAGAAATTTGTGCAGTTGGCTTTAGACTTCCTCCTACTACTTCCGGCGTAGCATCAATAACTTCTAATAATCGAGAAACTGCGGTTTGGGAGCGAAAATAGTCATCAACAAAGCCAACTAATGAGTTAATTAAAGCTAAAACATTAACTTGTAAAGCATTAAAAGCTAACATTTGTCCAATGCTTAAATTTCCTTTAATTACTAACATACTGCCAAATCCTAGCAAGATAACACCACCAATTGTAGATAGGATTTTAGCAATAGTTCCGTTGATAATTCCTATTTGCACCGTACTAAAAGCAAGATTAGCGAGACGACCAAAACGACTTTGAAATTCATCCCAAAATTGAGGAGCAGCATTAGTAGTTTTAATTACCTGTGCGCCTTTAAAGGTTTCTACTAAAACGCCTTGATTTTCTGCTCCTAGAACTAAGAGACTGCGGGTTTTTTGTTGCAAAATTGGTAAAAAAGGTAAAGTAGATAAAGTCATTACAGCAGCAATTAACAGGACTAATATTGTTAATTGCCAGCTATAAAATAACATTAAGCATAAAGAAATAACAGCAATAAAAAACTGGCTAGGTAAAACAATTACAATCTGTGATACTAATTGGTTAATTTCTCCAATATCTCGAAGTCGGCTAGTAATTTCACCACTGCGACGAGATTCATAATAATTTAAAGGTAATTGCAGAAGTTTTCGACCAAATTCTAGAACTAAACCTAATTGTAATCTTTGTCCAAAATGAGAAATCATTAAAGCTTGAAATACTTGCAATCCTCCACTAAATAAACTCATAACAACAACTGCGGAAACTACAACAGTGAGTAATTGTACATCTCCCCGGACGAGAACATCATCTGTTAATAATTGAATTAAAACAGGAGTTCCCAGAGCTAGTAAACCCAGGACAACATTGATCATTAAAACCTGAGTTAGCAAACCACGATAGGGTAAAAGGCGGCGAAAAAAGCGCGTTATTCCCCCCTTTGATTGTTCTTGGGGTTGTTCAGAAAAGCGATCTGGATCTGGCTCTAATAAGAGCATTACCCCATTCCAAGCATCAGTTAGTTCTTTTTTTGTCAGATAACGCAGTCCAACAGCAGGATCAGCGATAACGTATTTTTTGCCCTTCTTACCATATAAAACTACCCAATGATAGCCTTGCCAATGAATTATTGCAGGTAATGTAATTTCTGTAATTCTATCTACAATTTCGGGAGAAGCTTTGACGGCTCTAGCATTAAAACCGAGATTTTCTGAACCTCGTTTTAAACCTAATAATGTCGTGCCTAATTGTCCAGTACCAACAGCTTCTCGACTTTTAATCATACTTAAAAAGCGTCCATAATGCTTAGTAATAGAAACTAAACAAGCTGCTCCACAGTCTTCTTCACTTAACTGTAAAGTACACTGATAATTTCGATCAGATTTGAAGATATTCAGCATAAAAAAAAATCGAACTTCAAAAATTAATAAACTTGGTATTATCTACGTATTAAATCCGCGCAATCCTGTAATCCCATTTAATCCGTGATCAACTTGCTTTTTCTAAGAATAAATTGCATAACAGTTTCCTGACGAGAAATAATATCAGCACGTCCTTCCATCCCAGATTTGAGATAACATAATTGATCACCTTTTCCTAAAAATAGACTTTGTGGTTCAATATTGATTTCGTAAGTAGCTATCTGGGGTGTACTGATAATCGAATTATTTTGTGTAATTACTAGAGCATCTGGAGCAACTGTTTTTACAGTTCCTTTGAGAGTTCCATAGTCTGGATAGGGACAAGCTGAAACCTGCATTTGCACTGCTTGACCTGTTTTTACTTTGTCAATATCTTTAGCCGAAACGTGAGCTTTGATGATTAAAGGAGCATCAATAGGAGCAATTTGAGCAAGAGCTTCACTGATTTGTACAACCTGTCCAGGGTTGCGGAGTTTGAGTTGCATTAGTGTGCCAGTAGTTGGGGAGCGAATCACACTTTTATTCAACTCATTTTCTAGCTGTTGTAATTCTTGACGAGTACGAATTTGTTGTTTTTGTAATTCTAACCGTTGTTGAACTAATAGCTCTCGCTCTTTTTTCAAAGCGGCTAAATTACCTTCACCTCTGGCTTTTTCTTGTTTAATTCTTTCCAAGGCTACTGTTACAATTGCATTACTGGGATTAACGGCAATTTTCGCTTTTTGTAAGTTTATTTGGGCTAATTTAACAGCTTGTTCTTTTTCTTCTTGGAGATTTTTAGTAGTAGATTTAGCTTGTTCTAATTTGGCTTGAGCCGATTTAACAGCTTGTTCTTTTTCTTCGACTAAACTGCGAGATACTGCTCCTGATGTTACTATACTTTGTAAGCGATCGCGCTGTAACATAGCCAGCTTTAAACCTGCTTCTGCTTCTTGTACAGTGGCTATTAATACCCTTTCTCGTTGTAATCTTGCTAGTTGCTCCTTTGCTAAATCTATAGTTATTTTAGCTTGTGTCATTTCCGTACTAGCTTTAATTTGCTGATCTTTATGGTTGCGTTCAGTTCCAATTAATTCAGCCTGTGCAGCTACAATGGTGCGGTCATTTAAGTTAACTTGAGAAATTATTTGAGTATTGATTTGATTAATTTGAGCATCAACTTGAATAAGTTGTAATTGATTTTGCTGGATAGTATTTTGTAGTTGTCTTTTTTGAGATTGCAATTGGGAATCATCAATAAAAGCAATTATTCCTCCCTTCTTGACTACCTGATCTTCTTTAACTACAATTTTTTTTACAGTTCCCGTCATTGCAGATTCAACTAACCGTAATTCTCCCAGTGGTCGGATAGTTGCAGGGACTTTGACTGTGATATTGTAATAAAGAACAGATGTAAGACTCACAGCAACTACAAACATAGCAATCATCACCCCCCCACCGATATGGATCCATTTACCGATATGGGGAAGAAACTCATTAGCTTCTAGTATATGCAAATCCTCTGTACTTGGATTGTTGAAGTTATATGTGGAATTATTATCTTGACTCTGTAAGGAGTTCACGGTATTACACCTTCTGTTAGGACTAAAATAGTCTGACCTAAGATAGAAATTGCTAAAATCATGCAATCAAAAGTCAACTATCTTAGGGAATAAAATAGTGGAAATAAAAACAAGCAAATTTTTGTGTTTACATCGTGAAAAATAAGTTGATAATAGGTTATAATTAAGTGAAGGGGGTAGAGATAGTTGTACCCTAAAAAAGGGAATTATCTTTCTCAAATCTTCAACGCGGATCAAGCGTTAAGAAAATGGGGGGAAAAGCTCAAACTTTCTCAAAGTCCTCACTTACTTGAGCAAGCTCAAATCAATTCCCCCAACCCCCTTTATTAAAAGTCCCTAAAAAGCTTGTGTGATTTGCTTTCTCAGTTCTTAATGCTTAATTTCCAATTCCCCTCCGCATTACTAGTCTGTCGCACTAGTTCAATCTTGTTTTAAGACGATGTTTGATAGCTGGCGTGGCGTTAGCCATAAAATTCTCTTGTCGGGATCAAAAGTTTTAGATCCCTCTAAATCTCCCTCAAAAAGGGAGACTTTGATGACCGTTCCCCCTTTTTTAAGGGGGGGTCAGGGGGGATCTAAAATTGCCTAAAGTCACAGCGAAACACTTTATGGCTATGCCACGCTTCGCTATCAAACAACCTCTAATATTTAGCAACTAATAGGGGTATTAGCACATATTTACGCAAGGACTCCTAAACTTCCAACTCCACTACTAATTGGAGTTGTAGGTGTTGCAAGGACAGGTGTAGGTGCAGGCGCAGTTCCTGTGTCACCTGGTAGTGTTGCTGGACCTAAAGCTCCGACACCAGCGGGCAAGTCTGCACCTAGACCTAAGAAATCTTGTCCCGCAGTTAGGATGGTATTAGCCCGACCTGCGGAGGTGGCACTGCTACCTTGAGGACCGGAGACACTTGTTCCCATTAAAACTGACCCTTTGTTAGCATAATTACTAGCAGCTAGTTCAAAGTCAGCCCCACCAGTCACTATTTCTTGTTGTTGATCAGATAAAGCAACAAGTAAATCGGATGCATTGATTTGATTTAACACGATTATTAGCCTCACTTACGTAATTAGGTGTTTCACCACCCAACAACTTAACTATAAGCATTCTTGCCTAATAATTCATAAACCTACAGGTAGAAAGTAAAGTTTGCAAATTTACCTCTAAAAGTAGAGACAAAATAGCCTCTAAAAGTAGAGACAAAATATTTTTAATTTAGTAAAATAAGATAAATTAGGACTTACGTATTGACAAAAATATCAAATATGCATTGCTGTAAAAACCACATTCATCCTAGGGGTTTAGCACTGCTAAACCCCTAGCCCACGGTTGATTTATCGGTAACAATAGAATTACTTGCAGCCGGAAATAAGGTATTTTGGTAAACGCATATCATGATTGATTTGTATAGTGCGTAAGTCCTAGATGATGAGAATAATTAATTAATTACAGTTTATATAAAATCTGCATAATAAACCTCATCCATTTTGAAACCTGAAGTAATGCGAGCATCTTGCTCGCTACCTAGCAACAGGGAGCAAGATGCTCCCACTACTTTCAAGAACTATGGTTTTCATCTTAGACGGGGTTTAGTTATCTACTTTCCCGCTAACATCTGTAAAAGTTTATCCATATTATCTAAATTACCAACCATCCGCCGGATTGGATGCGGCCAAACTTTAACTAAAGTCGGAGTAGCAGAAACTTGATCAATTTCCGCCTGTTCTGGATTTGTGAGAACATCAATAACTTTAAGAGTATAAGGATATCCTAGCGATCGCTCTAATGATTCATGCAAGTTTTGTAATATTTTTTCTGTAGTTGCGCTATGACCAGCAACAAACAAGCGTAAAACATAGCCTGGAGGACTTTGGATATTTTGTGGTGCGAGTTCTTTACTGATAGCTGGTTGCTGATATTGTGAGGGAAAATCAGCTAAATCTAGCCGGACAATTAAATCATGATCTTCCCACAGTTGCTCAAATGTAGTCCGATAAGTTGATAATACCAAGCGATCGCACAAACCATCCTGCCAAGGTGCTGATTGCCACACCAAATCCCCCGTACCAAAAATCGCATTTAGCACAGCTTGATGACGCACTACGGCTGGATAAGCTTCCGCGAAAATCTGGACTTGTTGAGTCCGAGGATTTAACCAGTGATCAATAGTTGCAGTATAACAAGGAACTAAAAAATGTGGCGGCTCTGGTAAATCGAGAATTTCCTGCAAAGCCGCACACAAATGTAAATGCCATCGTCCTTGTTTACTAGGGTCAATACAATAAATTAAATCCCCTCCAGGCGTAAACAAAGCAATACCTTTGAATATTTGGGGTTTAGTTAGTTTGTCTAAATTCAACTTACTCACAGATGTTTAGGATTTGAAGAACAGGGGGCAAAATATTTTCCACTGACAACTGACTAATTGCCCATTAAACACGACCTCGGAGGAATTGCGCCATTTCGTTAGGAGTTGGGGACATTTCCAAAGCTGTTTCTTCAGTAATGCGGCCTTCTTGATAGAGATTGAGCAATGACTGATTCATCGTCACCATGCCATCAAAGCCCGCTTGTTTCATTAACTCCCCAATTTCATCATACTTACCATCTTTCACCCATTCTTTCACAGCTTCAGTATTAATGAGAACATCATGGAAAGCTGCCCGTTTACCATCTGTAGTGCGGCATAAACCTTGAGCAATTACCGCTACTAAGGATTCAGCAAGTGCTACGCGCATAGCCTCTTGTTCCTCACCTGAATATAAATTGAGAATCCGTTCAATAGTTTTTACAGCACTATTGGTGTGCAGAGTTCCCATGACCAAGTGACCTGTTTGCGCTGCTTTGAGAGCAGTATTCACAGTTTCTTTATCCCGCATTTCCCCCACCAGAATCAAATCTGGATCTTCCCGTAAAGCTGCTTTTAAGGCGTTATCAAATTTCAGGGTGTGCATTCCTACTTCCCGTTGTTTGACTAAAGACTTACGGCTTTGGTGGACAAATTCTACTGGATCTTCAATCGTAATAATATGTTTGGCCATCTCCCGATTAATATAGTCAACCATCGCCGCCATTGTTGTGGATTTACCTGAACCAGTTGGACCTGTCACCAAAACTAAGCCTTTATGCTGATGACAAATATCTTGAAACACTGGTGGTAACCGCAACTGCTCCATAGACAGAATTTTGAGAGGAATTAACCGCAGTACCATTGCATAACCACGCAGGGAATCAAACACATTAATCCGCACCCGGGCAAAATCATACTGAGTTGCACCATCAAATTCTAGATGTTCTTGAAACCTTTGAATTTCTGCATCAGAGAGAATCTCCCGCAACCAACCCATAAAAGTCGGTTTATCAGCTTCGGGATAACTTGTAGTTTGAATTTCCCCCCGACTGCGGAAGCGGGGGATTTCTCCTACTCCCAGGTGAACATCAGAGTAACCTTCATCAAATGCTTCCTTGATCAGCTGCGCCAAAGTCAGTCCTGAAGGTTTAGAAGATATTACTGCTGGTGGTGGGACTTGTGGTGGTGCGGCTGGGGCTGGTGGTCGCTGTGCTGTTGGTAACGGTGGCGGTGGCGGTGGCATTCTGCGTGTTTGTGGTTCTGTCATATATCTTTACTTTTGTTAATTAGTAATTGGTAAAAATCATTTTCCCCTGCGCCCTACCTCTGTTATGCAGTCTTTTTAGTGGGTTATTCACCAATATACATATTTTTTAACACATACGGATTATCCTTAATCTTCCGTAAGACTTACCTAATATAACAGTAACTAATAATATTCAGTAATTAAAGGCAAAGAGACTGATGAAAGCGAGGAAAATTCAGAATTACCCATTACATACAACCTGTTTTTGATCACGTTTTGATGGATTATGAGAAATAATATCGTTTTCCATAAGAAATGTTAAGCATCTGGTAATCAAATTGTGGGGATCAATCTCTGCTTCTCATCTATCGTTAGTCTCTACTTCTAAAGGTATACACCAAAACTCTTCTCCCTACCTGTGGGTATATGTGAATTCTCATTCATAAGGAGAAAAAATTAACTGTAAACTTTAGTAAAGAAATGCTCATTTTAGAGCAAAGATTTTATATACTAGATTTCACTGAAACAAAAAAAATCAGTTTATTGGCTTTCTGGCAATAAATAACTGAAATTTAAACTTGCTGTGTATTTAGGAGAAAAAGTCATGGTTTCGGCTCAAAGCTCTAATCTAGGTCAGACCCACTCCTTGTTAATGATGAGAAGCTTTTTAATCTGGACATTTACGTTGGCAGTGTGCTTGTTAGTTGTCGGGTTTCCATTAGTTGTATTGATGGCCACGGTTGGATGTCTGCTTTCCATTGTTTTACAATCTGTGATGCCTGCTAGTGCTGTATTAATTGTGGCAGGTGGTTTAGTAATGTTTAATGTCATGGCAGTATTAATTGCTGCTGGAGTGCTAACTGCGAAAGGGATTCATCCTAAGCAGATAAAATGGTTGAATTGGTTACATAGTGAAGCTGAGAAAACCCAAACCACTGTTTATGCAGCTTGTCCTTTAACTTGTGAAATTAATCAATAATTATCAATTACTAAAACTCGATAAACAGTACATCTGCCCGGTTCAGCCGGGTTTTTTCATGTTTATTTTTCGTTTCTCGTTCCCATACTCGTATTTATTAGGACTTACGCATTGTACAAATCAATCATGATATGCGTTCACCAAAATACCTTATTTCCGGCTGGAAGGAATTGTATTGTTACCGATAAATCAACCGTGGTGTAGGGGTTTAGCAGTGATCATCGGTGTCAACTTAAGTAGGGGCGTATTGCAATAGTTAAGTAGGGGCGTATTGCAATAGTTAAGTAGGGGCGTATTGCAATACGCCCCTACTTATCCCTTGGCTTCCACACCTTTACCCCTACGATAAACGTGGTTTTTATAGCAATACATATTTGATATTGTTTGTCAATGCGATCGCCTAAAATTAAATTAATTGATGAAAATCGCGGATAACAAATCTTGGAGGCAGAGCCTTTAAATGGCATTCCCAGTCAGAGACTGGGAACGAGGAAAATTACCAATTAACTATTTCCGTAGCTTAATAGTCTCGCCAATTACAGCCAGACTTTCCTCAAATAAAGCCTCACGTCCCCAGCGTTGTACCTGTTGACTTAATAACGCTTCAGCCTTTTGTTCTGCAAGAGAAGTTACTTGTTGGAACAACCCAGAAGACTGAGCGCCACCATGAGTCTCCATTCGCATACAACCGCCAGTTTCCGAACAAATCACAGTTCCGCAATTAGCTTGAACATTAGTAGAACTCAAGCGCAAACCAATTAAATCACCGATAATTTCCCCCATATCCGCAATGGGAACACCGGCTAACTCGGATTCTATGTGTCTTTGGTCTTGAGACAGGAATTGAATGGTGGTAATGTCATAATCACCAGTTTCGTGTTGATAGGAAACTGGCTGCCATTCTAAGCGATTAGCCAGCCAACCCAAGTACAACAATGCTTGAGCAGCATTACCTTTTTCATAATCAATATTAACACGATCAACGTCTTTGAGCGCTGCGCGACGAGCAGGAGCATCGTAAGCTTGTGCAGTCAACTCTTGCCATGCTGACAAGCGCCGCCAATTCAAATCAGCTAAAGGTATACCAGATTCTACTAACCGTTGCAAGCTGAGTAAATCATCTTCTGGTGTATTAAAGTTGCAAGAATCAACAATGACATTATTGCAAACTGCCGCTAATCGTTTAAACAAAGGGTTAGCAGCATCAGGTGTAGCTTTCCACCAGAGAAACTTAGGTAAACCACCAATTAACAAAGCGGGAATCATACCGCCAATGCGTTCTAAAGCCGCAGCCGTCCCAGTCAGAGTAATATATTCGCAGCAGATAAGAGTGCTAGAAGACTGCTTTTGAATTGGACAATAGGCAGAAACCTGTGCCTTTACCCCTTCATCATCCCCAGCAATGGGACATAAGGCAATGATCCGGCAAGGATTACGGATAGCAATTTCATCAGCAATGGTGGGACTGGTAGGACTGGAAGTATAGCCCATTGCTGCACCATGACTATTTCCATTAGGTCCGGTGTGCTGCTGTTGGAAATATTCTGCCCGTAAAGCAGTCAGAGTTTCTGGTGTCGCACTACCAGTTTCTGGAAGATGATGCTTTTTCTGTAATTCCTGTAAGGCTGTTTTGGTTTGTGGTCCCAAAATTCCATCAACCGGACCATTATAAAAGCCTGTTGCTGTTAACAAATACTGGGTTTCTTCAGGTTCGTAAACCACCAAAGTAAATGTTGTAGCGCGGGTAGCAGCGGGTAAACCACCGTCTTCCCCTTGAATACCATAACTTTGCCAAACTTTATTGAGTTCCACTTCAATTTCAGTGAGGGAAACATCCTTGGGAGCTTGCAAAGAATAAATTGTCGGTGCTTGGGAAATCATAGTCTATTTTGTAGGGGGACGGTTGACAGTTGACAGTTGTCAGTTGTCAGTTGTTTTACTACTGACTAATGACCACTGACTAATAACTAATGACTAATTAAAGTCTGCGCCAGCGACGGCCGTCTTGATTAATTAATGATTCTGCTTCTTCTGGTTCCCACGTACCGGCTTCATACTGAGGAACAGTTGCTGGATCTGCGGGTAAATCCCATACAGATAGGGCTGGTGTAACTACTTGCCAAGCTGCTTCTACTTCGTCCGCCCGTGTGAATAGAGTTTGGTCGCCCATCATACAATCAAGGAAGAGACGATCATAAGCGTCGCTTGTAGCTGTAATCCCAAAAGAACCATAGCTAAAATCCATATCTACGGAACGAGTGCGAAAATCGCCTCCAGGCATTTTCACATCAAACCGCATGGAAATACCTTCATTAGGTTGTATCCGCATGGTCAAAACGTTGGGGTTAGCTTGTTGAGAGGCGGAAGGAAACATTCTGGAAGGAACTTCGCGGAAGTGAATCGCAATTTCACTGACTTTTTTGGGCATCCGCTTACCAGTTCTCAGGTAAAAAGGAACACCTTTCCAACGCCAATTATCCACCATAAACTTCATAGCCACATAAGTAGGAGTGGTAGATTCAGGATTAACTCCCGGTTCATTTCTATACCCTTCCACTTGTTGACCTTTCATCCAGCCGGCACTGTATTGACCACGAATTGCTGATTTTGATAAATTATGCACATCAGCTAAACGGGTAGCTCGTAGTACCTTAACTTTTTCTGTGCGGATACTATCAGCATCCATAGCGTTGGGTGCTTCCATTGCCGTTAAACAGTAAAGCTGCATGAGGTGGTTTTGCAACATATCCCGCAATGCGCCGGCACTTTCATAATAACCGGCCCGGTCTTCAACGCCTACGGTTTCGGCTACAGTTATTTGTACGTGGTCAACAAATTGCCGATTCCACAAAGGTTCAAAAATGGCATTTGCAAACCGGAACACCAGCAAGTTTTGGACTGTTTCTTTCCCCAAGTAATGGTCAATCCGATAAACTTGGTTTTCTTTACAAAATTTCTGGACTACTTGGTTAAGATTTTGGGCGGAAGCTAAATCACGTCCAAAGGGTTTTTCAATCACGAGACGATGTTTTTCAGCATCATCTAACATTCCTGCTAACCCTAGTTGTTTGATAGCTTCTGGGAAGAAGTTGGGAGCAACGGAAAGATAGAACATCCGGTTTCCCCGTGTTCCCCGTTTCTCGTCTAGTTCAGCCAATAAGGTTTTGAGTTTTTGATAGCCGCTTGGATCATCTATATTCCCAGGACAGTAAAACAAACCTTGAGAAAAATCTTCCCACAGTTCGCCTAGTTCTACATTAGCGTGAGCTTCTTCCATGCCTTTTTGCATCTGCTCACGGAAGTATTCATGACTCCATTCCCGACGGGCTACGCCAACAATGGTTGTTTCTGCGGGAATCCGTCTTTCTCTGCGTAATTTGTATAATGCTGGCACTAATTTCCGCCAGGTTAGATCTCCAGACGCGCCAAAGATGACAATTATTTGTGGTTCGGGCATTCCTTGCTGTTGTAAACCAGCCCGCAATGGATTTTCTAACAAACTGACCATAGGATTTTAGATTTTAGATTTTGGATTTTGGATTGGGGTGATAAACACCGCGTCGCTGAGGTAGGGGCGCAGGGCCTGCGCCCAGTCACCGAGTCAGGAGAAAGAAGGAAAATTACCTAGTACATCACGGCGTAAATAAAGCAACCATATTCAATCGCCAAAAAGCCTACTGTATATTAGTTTTGACTTTTGACTTTTGACTTTTGACTTCCGCCCTGCGGTACTAGTCCCTAATTCCCAATCCCTTTTACAGGTGAGAATAACTTGACTTTAGCTTTTAAAGAGTTCATGAATGACACAGAAAGAACACGGACAGCATATTACAGATATATTAAGTAAAGAATCAGAATCTAGAATCCAGGAATCCAGGAATCCAGGAATATAGGAATCCAGGGAATAAATTCCCTGTCTAATAGCTAAAGTCGGTTAAAAGCGCCTATTTTTCTGTTATTTGTTCTATTGAGAACATGAAGTTTGATTTTTAATTAATCAGAGTTTTGTCTAATTACCTGTTTTGATAAAAGACATCACCTTGTCCACGTTTTCTTTACTGCCAATAATTAATGGTGTGCGTTGATGTAGTTTAGTGGGAACTACATCTAAAATATCCATTGTTCCTGTAGTCGCTATCCCCCCAGCTTGCTCAACCAAAAATGCTAAAGGAGCAGTTTCATATAACAGACGTAATTTACCTTCTGGTTTTTGTAGTGTTCCTGGGTAGAGAAATACCCCACCCTGTAATAAAATTCTGTGAATATCGCTCACCATTGCCCCACTGTAACGGGAACTATAACCTTCTGTGCGATGAACATAACGGATATATTCTCTAAAAGGTTCATCCCATTGCCAGAAGTTGCCATCATTAACGCTATAAGTGGCAGCGTGATTTGGCATGGTGATATTTTCTTGAGATAGAATAAACTCACCCAGGCTAGGGTCAAGAATGAAGGAATGCACTCCTGTACCTATGGTATAAACCAGCATGGTGCTTGGTCCATAAAGAATATATCCCGCTGCTAATTGCTTGCGTCCATTTGTAAATAGGTCTTTAGCTTCACCATCAAGGTCTTCTCCTTCTTGTTGACGAATGGCAAAAATAGAACCTAAACTGAGATTGTTATCTGTATTGGATGAGCCATCAATGGGGTCATAAAGAAGAGTATAGCGACCAATGGGGCAGTTTTCTGGGATATAGTAGGGTTTTTCCATTTCTTCGGAAGCCAGACGACAAACTAAGCCGCTTTGCTTGAAGACGGAGATAAATACCTCATTAGCGTAAACATCCATCTTTTTGACGGATTCTCCCTGGACGTTGACTTCTCCAGTAAATCCTAGAACCCCTTCCATTAAACCAGCGCGACTCAAACGCCGAGCCACCAGTTTACCCGCTAAAGCGATCCGATTCATTAGCGCACTTAAATCTTGGGCATCAGGTCCAAAGCTTTGTAGTTGTTGGAGGACGTGGCGGGATAATGTTGTACAATCACGATCTAGGGTTTTATCTGTGGAGAAATCTAAGGATTCTGATATTTGAGTCATGTTGTTTGCTGCTGTGAGGTTATGTTCCTGCTTCTATCTTAGAAAGGGAATTTCATAACTTAAATGTGATTTTATATAAACTAAAGAATTGAATTTTTGATTTGAAGATCCCCAATTTTAAGATCCCCGACTTCTTCAAGAAGTCGGGGATCTGGTTTTTTCAGTGTTTGTTTTCACTACGCACTTAGTGTATGATCATGGAGTCAGGCAAATATGAGGATTTGATAATCATGATCAAGATGAAGATTTCTACCTCCCCCCATAATCGTTAAAATCCTTGCTATAACTGGATTTGCGGCTTCTGTGTTGCTAGGTGCTGCCTAGGCTCATGCTATTAATTTCAATTTTCAGTTTCGGGATACACAAGCTGGAGGTACTAACCAGTTAGTTATAGGAACGTTAAGCGGTTTAGTGGAAGGTAATAACTCTGGAACAGGGATTACAGCAACGGTTACATCTAGTCCTGGTGGTCAAGGACTCGGTTCTGGTTATAGTTTTTCAGACGGAAGTGCTAACGCTTTTGTAGTTACCAGTGGTAGTATTACTTATGCTGATGCGAAATTTATCCGTGGATCTGATAAATTGCTTGTATCAACAATTGATAGTGTAAATTATTTTCCTGCACTGGATGCGTCAGGCTACATATACGTGGATAACAATCCTGGAGCAGCAGCAACATTCACTGCCGCTGCAACACCTGTTCCCTTTGAGCCTAACGCTGCTGTGGGAATAGCAACATTAGGTTTTTGTTTTGGCACTGCTAAAGTCCGCAAAAACCATCTTGCTAAAAAACGCATGGTATCGGTTGAGGCTTAATTGGATTTCATAGACAAAACACAATAACAATCTTTGAGCCGGCTTGAGCCGGCTTTTGTTATTAGACTGGGAATTCATTCCCAGGCGGGTTTAGATTGGGAATAAATTCCCCTCGGACGGGTTTAAACTATTAGCGTTGCTCCTAAGTCCGCCTCAGAATGAATTCTGCCGCTGCAACACCTGTTCCCTTTGAGCCTAACGCTGCTGTGGGAATAGCAACATTAGGTTTTTGTTTTGGCGCTGCTAAAGTCCGCAAAAACCATCTTGCTAAAAAACGCATGGTATCGGTTGAGGCTTAATTGGATTTCATAGACAAAACACAATAACAATCTTTGAGCCGGCTTGAGCCGGCTTTTGTTATTAGACTGGGAATTCATTCCCAGGCGGGTTTAGATTGGGAATAAATTCCTCTCAGGCGGGTTTGAACTATTAGCGTTGCTCCTAAGTCCGCCTCAGAATGAATTCTGAGGCTAATAGCTAAAGTAAGCTAAAGCTAACTAAAGATGGAATTTTTGGGGAGCATCATCATCTTGATTATGTTCTTCCAGAGATGCAATTGTCGTACCGTTTAAATGATGTTCTTTTTGATTTTTTACATAAATAACAGCTTGTTCTAGTTGTTTTCTCCCCAGGGAAAAAACCCCATATCCTCTTTGCCAGCCAAACATATCTTCTTCATGATACAAATGATTAATATAATAGGTACTACTACCTTTAATTTTTTGCACAAAATCAGAAATGGAAATTTTTGGAGGAATAGAAGCGACTACATGAATATGATTTTCTATGCCGTTAATAGCATGAATAATAGTACCCAGTTCATCGGCTTTGCTCATAATGTAACCGTAAAGTTTTCCTTCCCATTCGCTGGTAATTAATGGCTGACGTTCTTTTGTCGCCCAAACCAAATGATAATAAAGTCTCCACAAAGCCATAAATACCATCTATTTATTATTCTAAATGTTCAAAAAAATTATAGTTGGCTTGAGCCGACTTTCGCCATGAGACTGGGAATTCATTCCCAGACGGGTGTTAAATATTACTATTGTCCCTGAGTCCGCCTCAGAATGAATTCTGAGGCTAATAGCTAAAGTGAGCTAAAGCTAACTAAAGATGGAATTTTGGGGAGAATCATCATCTTGATTATGTGCCAATAATTTGAGTATAATTTATATAAATTGCGAAAATATTTAAACTATCTAGTTTATACAAAAAGTCAGGGTGAAAATTGTTAAATATTATTCCGCTCCTATTGCTACTTATCCAAGTACCTGCAACAGCCATTTTGCTTTCCCGGTTGCTCAAAGGTCCAGGACGTTATCCAGCCCTCGAACCACAACAACCCACACCGGAACTTTTGGGAACTGTGAGTGTGGTTGTACCGACTCTAAATGAGGCATTACGGATTAGTCCGCTGTTAGAGGGTTTGAGTCGCCAAAGTTACGAAGTTCGGGAAATTATTGTGGTTGATAGTCGCTCTCAAGATGGTACTCCCGATTTGGTGAAAACCGCACAGTTAAAAGATCCGCGTTTTCGAGTGATGACAGATGACCCTTTACCCTCCGGTTGGGTTGGTCGTCCTTGGGCGTTGCATAATGGGTTTTTGTTCACTGCCCAGGGGAGTGAATGGTTCTTGGGAATGGATGCGGATATTCAACCCCATCCCGGTTTGGTAGCAAGTTTGGTGAAAACTGCGATCGCTCAAGGTTATGATTTAGTATCTTTATCACCGCAGTTTATTCTCAAGTATCCGGGGGAATGTTGGTTACAACCGGCTTTGTTAATGACGTTACTATATAGATTTGATCCTACAGGTATTTACACTGAACAACCCTCACGGGTAATGGCCAATGGACAGTGTTTTTTATGTCGTCGGTCTGTTTTGAAGGCTGTGAATGGTTATACCAGCGCCAAAGGTTCTTTTTGTGATGATGTGACCTTAGCGCGGAATATTGCCGCTGAGGGCTTTAAGGTGGGCTTTTTGGATGGGGCAAAGGTGCTAAAGGTGAGGATGTATGAAGGGGCGTTAGAAACTTGGAAGGAATGGGGACGCAGCCTAGATTTGAAAGATGCTTCTACCCGCGCTCAGGTATGGGGGGATTTATGGTTATTGTCTGCGGTGCAAGGTTTGCCCCTATTCATCTTACTCAGTTATTTATTTCTACCTGCCTTAGCGCTTTCACTGCCAGCGTTGCTGTTGTTAGGATTAAATATATTTTTGGTGGTGATTCGTTTTGCTTTATTATTAGCGATCGCTCCCTCTTATGATCGCAAAGATGCCAACGGTGGTTGGTTATTCTGGCTTTCACCCTTGGCTGACCCTTTAGCGGTGCTACGCATCTTTTTATCTGCATTTCATACTCCCAAAGAATGGCGCGGCAGGAAATACGGTGATTAATGCTATATAGGGTGTTGACGGAGTGTATCGCTCTTTATCTTATTGGGGAGAGCGATCGCAATCATGAGAAAATATCTTGGTTCTTAAAGAACACAGGCTATATAATTAGTGTATCTGTCAATTCTCTACATTTATTTGCTCTATGGATTTCTTAAACATCCGCACCAAAGTAATCACAGAAATTAATCTCATTTCCGAAGATAAATTAGAAGAATTATATAATTTTATTCATTATTGGCGATTGAATGGAGAATCATCTCCAGGTTCACTAGAACAAACTATGCAGTTTGCTGGCTGTTGGAATGATATGTCAGATGAAACATTTGCTAATTTCAGTGAAGAAATCAACATCCGTCGTCAACAGGCATTTTTTGAAAGGAGAAGTGATGAAACCAGCTTTGATTGATACCAATATTTTATCATTTTTTTTCCGCAATCATAGCTTAGTTGTTGAGCAGTTTGAGGCATATTTAAGAGTTTATAGTAAAATTAACATTAGCATCATTACTTATTATGAAATTCTCAGTGGCTTAAAGCATCGTGATGCACAAAAACAACTGAAGTCTTTCTTGAAATTCGTCTCATATCATACAATTTTACCTCTAAATACAAACTCTACAACAATTGCTGCTGATATTTACGCCAATTTACGAAATAAAGGAACACCAGTTGATGATATTGATATTCTTATAGCTGGAATTGCTATAGCTAACGATTTGATTATTGTTACTAATAATGTGAAACATTTTGAGAAAATTGAAGGTTTGCAAATTGAAGATTGGAGTCAGTAGTTAGTGAATGCAAAGCGAATTTACCAATCAGCACTTGCTCAATCGCCATAGTAGAATGAGAGAATCCCCAGCGGTGGAAGCCTTCGATAAGTGCTTAGATACCCAATGTTCAGGAGATTAAAAAAGGAGGTAATTAATCATCATGGAAACATCAATCAGCATTAATCCAGCTTATGAAGAAATAATCAACTTTCTCGCTGCTGGCATAACACTTTGTCTTCGATGGTACATTACTGTATTCTAGTGAGTCAGAATTTAGGAGAAAACAAATATGTCAACCCATAACTTATCAACTACAATCGAACTTAGTGTCCAGATTCCTGATATTTCTGAATCGAGCCGCAAAGAAGCAGAATATAAAGCCAAAGAAGCCTACATTATAACTTTACTTAGATACGGAGAGATTAGTAGTGGACTAGCCGCCAGATTGTTAGGAATTTCTCGTCTAGAAGTGATAGATTTAATGGCAGTTTATGGAATATCTGTTTTTTCACCCCAAAGCAAGGAAGAATTAGAACAAGAAGTTGCTGAAACCCTAGCTATGCTGGAGAAGTAACAAAAGTGATTGTTGTTTCTAACACCACCCCCTTTAGGTACTCCCGATTTGGTGAAAACCTCACAGTTAAAAGATCCGCGTTTTCGAGTTTCGTTTTGCTTTATTATTAGCGATCGCTCCCTCTTATGATCGTAAAGATGCTACAGGTGGCTGGTTATTCTGGCTTTCCCCTTTAGCTGACCCTTTAGCGGTGCTACGCATTTTTTTATCTGCATTTCATACTCCCAAAGAATGGCGCGGCAGGAAATACGGTGATTAATGCTATTTAGGGTGTTGACCGATGGTATCGATCTTTATCTTGTTGGGGAGAGCGATCGCAATCATTAGAAAATATCTTGGTTCTTAAAGAACACAGGCTATATAATTAGTGTATCTGTTAATTCTCTACATTTATTTGCTCTATGGATTTATTAAACATCCGCACCTATTTTATCATTAGTTGAGGAGATTAACTATAATATAGCGGTTATCGCTCTTGATGCAATACAATCAAGGGCGCACACCCTGCGCCCCTACAGAGTTTGCGATTAGCTGACTGTATCTCACTCAAGTGCATACCGCTATAACAATTAAGTGACGTTATACTATATATAGTTCTAACTTAAAATAAAATGAGCGATTCCTACGGAGCGCTTCGCTATCGCCCAGTTCAGATCACACTCCATAAGCGCGTTCAATCTGCTTTGGATGCACTTTCTCCTCAAGAAAAACAAACTGTATCTCAAACTTTGATGAATTTAGCTAATTTTGGGATAGAAACAGCAATATCGGATAATATCATTAAAAAGCTGAAGATAGATGAACCACTCTATTTATTGCTAATTAATCCCAACTTGAGAGCAATTTTAAATATGGACAATCCCGATGAAATTAAAGTTTTAGATTTGATGACTCACGATAGGTTAGAAATTTTTGCAGCGGCAAATAGCTAACTTTAAGTATAACCCATGAAAGATTTTATTAAACTTGATTTTAATCCCCGGATTGCTAGAAGTCAACTGAGAGAACTCCGCTACCTATTAGACAAAAATAAATCTTTATCTGAAAACGATGATATTATGCCCTTTTTCAGAGATAATCATCAGTTATTGGTTCTTATCATCCCAAGATTAATAGATTTAATCGTCTGGCATTTGAGGTCACGTAAATATCGTCAGTAGTCTCCGTTTTCTATGGACGCACCGCAGAACTGGCAACATTGAACCAATGGATTCAGGTTAATCGCTGTCAATTAATCATGGTCTTAGGTATGGGTGGTATGGGCAAAACCAGCCTCATAGCCAAGTTAATGGCAGGTTTTACCAACAGCACAGACTCGTCATCATCAGAATTTAAGTATGTCATTTGGCGATCGCTTCATCATGCTCCCACTGTCCAAGAAACCTTAACTGATCTAATTCACATCCTCTCACACCAGCAAGCTGTTGATTTACCAAAATCGCCAAATCAATTAATATCAAAGTTAATGCAGTATCTCCATCAAACTCGTTGCTTACTGGTTCTGGATAATCTAGAATCCATTCTGCAATGGGAAGAACGAGGGGGATCTTATCGAGAAGGGTTTGAAAGCTATGGACAACTGATTAGAACAATTGGGGAGTCTACCCACAAAAGTTGTTTAATTATCATCAGTCGAGAACCACCCATCGCATTTAGTCTACTAGAGAAAAAAGCCAATTCGATTAAATCACTGATCCTGAAAGGGCTGCTTCCTGAAGACGGACTCAAGATTTTACAATCAGAAGGCATTGACAAAACTCAAGCAGAATGGCAAACATTACATAATCACTATGGCGGAAATCCCCTCATGCTGAAAATTGTCGCCACCACTATTCATTTTCTATTTTCTAGTAAAATTGATATTTTTTTAGCCCACGGTGTCACCGTCTTTGGCGATATTTACGATTTATTAGATCAACAATTTCAACGCTTATCAGATTTAGATAAAACCGTGATCTATTCCTTAGCAATTCACCGCAAACCCATATTAATGCCAGAATTACTAAACGAGATTATCCCCCCTGTCACTTCCCAGAAACTATTGGGAATACTAGAGAGTTTGAAATTGCGATTCCTACGGAGCGCTTCGCTATCTTTGATTGAATTCAATGGAAACGGATTCACAATGCAAAACGATGTGATGGAATATGTTACTAAGAGACTTCCAATTTAAAAAATATCCCAAAATTTCTTGTAGTGCGGGCATCTTGCCCGCTAATAATACAAGGACGGGCAAGATACCATTGGATCATTTTTTTTGTGGAGTTCTCTAATCAATTTGGATAACAGGGAACAAAACAAGATTATAGAGATTTCTATTTTTAACAAAACGTATAATTGAATAGCGCGAGAGAAAATATGGAACTTAATTAATTAGTCGCACTTCGGCATACTCATTGACCACATACCGCTATATGATGCGATTAATTACAATTTCATCTCACATAAATTAAGTTTATGACATCCACCATTTCCATTAACGATAGTCAACGTCTAGGACTCGAACCCCTAGATGTTCCCCACCGTCTCTTATTGGGGCCAGGTCCTTCCAATACTCATCCAGCGGTATTACAGGCGATGAATACTGCACCTGTAGGGCATTTAGATCCGGCTTTTTTAACCCTGATGGATGAGATTCAATCTCTGTTGCGTTACACATGGCAAACAGAAAACCCCCATACTATCGCCGTCAGTGGCACGGGTACAGCCGCAATGGAAGCCACTTTAGCTAATTCTGTCGAACCGGGTGAGGTGGTATTAATTTGTGTAGCTGGTTACTTCGGTAATCGCTTGGTAGATATGGCGGGCAGATATGGCGCAGATGTCAGAACTATTACTAAACCCTGGGGACAAGTTTTCAATTTGGAGGAAATCAGCGCCGCAGTAGCTACCCATAAACCAGCAATTTTAGCTTTGGTTCATGCGGAAACTTCTACGGGCGCTCGTCAACCCTTGGAGGGTGTAGGGGAATTGTGTCGTCAACATGGAACTTTGTTGTTAGTTGATACTGTTACCAGTTTGGGTGGTGTTCCCATCTTTTTGGATGAGTGGGGTGTTGATTTGGCTTATAGTTGTAGTCAAAAAGGTTTAGGCTGTTCTCCTGGCGCTTCTCCCTTTACTATGAGTGCGCGGGCAATGGAAAAGTTGCATAAGCGTCAATCAAAGGTGGCAAACTGGTATTTAGATATGACGTTGTTGGGGAAATATTGGGGGGCTGAACGCACATATCACCACACCGCGCCAATTAATTTGTATTATGGTTTAAGGGAAGCTCTGCGTTTACTAGCAGAAGAAGGTTTAGCTAGTTGTTGGCAACGGCATCAAAAAAATGTCGAGTATCTGTGGGAAGGTTTGGAAGATATCGGTTTAAAAATGCACGTTGAGAAGGAGTACAGACTACCAACTTTAACTACTGTTTGTATTCCTGAAGGAGTAAATGGTAAGTCTGTGGCTCGGCAGTTGTTAATTGAGCATAATATTGAGATTGGTGGCGGTTTGGGTGAACTTGCTGGTAAGGTTTGGCGTGTGGGTTTGATGGGTTTTAATAGTCGTCCTGAAAGCGTGGATAAGTTTATAGCTGCACTAGGAACAATGATCTCGAATAATTAGTTTGTTTGTCAGCTAATATTTGATGTTTGAAATATACGTAGCATTGCCCACCAAAACCCTTATCCGCTGAGTAATGCCCACCAAAACCCTTATCCGGTGGGCAAAACCCTTATCCGGTGGGCAATGCCCACCCTACACTACTTAAAATTTTTCAAATATCATTTATGATTCCTATAGAAGTCGCAACTAATTGACGAGAATTTATACTTCTTGTATTGAGTTGAAATCGGAAAATTTGAAAAATTGTCTCAATTTTCAGTAGAAATTAAAGGGGGTATTTGTGATGAAAGAATACATGACCGCTTTAGAAGGGTTAGTCGAGCAATTAACATTAGCTGCAATTTTAGAAATGCTAGAGCGGATATGCCACAAAAAAGCGGAAAATCTGAGAACTCACTGGAATGATGAGGAAACCGCAAAACTGTGGGATAAAGCAGCTAGACAGATAGAAAAGATCAACGTTGATATTTAAATGCTACGAAAACATTATTTGTAATTGATGGTTATTTTCAGTCAATGGAAATAACCAAATTTGGATTTTGCAAATAGTCTATTGACCTAAAAAACCAGCTAGTAATAGTGGTAATAGGATCAAAGCAGACCCGATTAAAACCAGAGTAGCCGGATCAATTTTAATGTGGTTCTTTTGTGGATTACGCATTTGGCAAAGTTCCGATAAATGGTTATTTTAACACAAGCTTAATTAAATTTACTTGCCAATACCAAATACTTGAATATTAACCCACAAAGGTGGGTTTTGTCTGTGTAGCTGCGACTTCCACTCACCTATATATATTTTATGATTCTTCATCCACTTTCAGACTTTATCAACTCTAATTTTATCATTTCTGATGCACATCCTAACTATTACTATGAAGGAAAATGTCCCCAAACTGGCGAAATACTAAGATTACCCCGCACCCCTTTAACCAAAGCTATAGCTAATAGTTTAATGCAACAACTTGAGCAAAATCACCTTTATTCCTATGAAGGAAAAATGTATGGTATTTTGTTAGTTGAATTACCCAATGGTGAACAAAAAGTTATTAAAGCATTTTCTGGTTTATTAAATGGTAATAGTGTAGTTACGGGTTGGGTTTTACCAATTCCTGGTAGAGAAGAAGTAGCTTTATTAGAAACTCAGACATTAGCAAAGTTAGCAGCCATTAAACAAGAAATTATTACCCTTGGGCAACTTCCAGAACGAGAAGAATATAAAACTCTGTCCGCTGAATATACCCAAGAGTTACAAGCTATCAGTTTACACCATAATCATAGCAAACTGCAACGACAGGAACAACGCCAAAAATTTTGTCAAACTCTCACAGATGAATCTCTAAAAATTGCTCTAGAAAAACTGGAAACAGAAAGCCGTCAGCAGGGAATTGACCGCCGAAATCTTAAACGTCGTCAAAATGAAATTTTACAGCCTTTACAGCAAATCATAGCGGACGCAGATAGAAAAATTACGGAACTAAAACAACAGCGTAAACAACTATCTCGACAATTACAAACAGAAATGCACGCCGCTTATAGCCTAACTAATTTTCAGGGACAATCTTTATCTTTACAGCAATTATTACCAAGAGGAACACCAACTGGCACAGGAGAATGTTGCGCTCCTAAGTTATTACATTATGCAGCTACTAATCAACTAAAACCTTTAGCAATGGCTGAATTTTGGTGGGGTAATTCTCCGAGCGATGATAAAAGACAGGGGGAATTTTACGGTGCTTGTTTAGAAAGATGTCAGCCATTAATGGGATTTTTATTATCAGGATTAAAGCCAAATAAAGTAGAAATAATTTATGAAGATGAATGGTTAATTGCTGTAAATAAATCATCAGGATTATTGTCTGTTCCTGGGCGTTATTCTCATAATCAAGATAGTGTAATTAGTCGTTTACGTTCTCTATATCATCAAGAAATCATCGCGGTACATCGTTTAGATCAAGATACTTCTGGAATTCTCTTAATAGCTAAAGATATAGTTACTTATTCTCGATTAAGTCAACAATTTCAGCAAAGACAAGTTCATAAAATTTATGAAGCTTTGCTTGCAGGTTCTCTAAATATTCAAGAAGGTGAAATTAATTTACCTTTGTGGGGAAACCCTGACAATCGCCCTTATCAAGAAGTGGATTTAGAACGGGGTAAACCTAGTTTAACTCGCTTCTGCGTTATAGATAAGGAAGGAGATGATACTCGTGTGGAATTTATACCCCTAACAGGACGGACTCATCAATTACGGGTTCATGCTGCGGATAAAAGAGGACTGGGAAAGGCCATTTTGGGGGATAAACTCTATGGTAATCATCATGATATTAGTAGACTATATCTACACGCAAGGGAATTGAGGTTTCAGCATCCCCATGTAGAAAAAATCTTGCACTTACAGGTAAAAACCCCGTTTTAATTTAGGACATTTAATTTGTAAAGATATATTGACAAATACTTGAGAACTAATTTATTATTTAATATAACAAACGTTCAATATAAAACCGAGGCATACTATGCCGAAAATTGTTGATCATGAACAATACCGCAAAGAACTACTCGGACAATGTTTTGATTTATTTGCTGCAAAAGGCTATGCGGCTATTACTATGCGGCAAATTGCTGGGGGTTTAAAGGTTTCAACGGGGACGCTGTATCATTACTTTCCCAACAAACAAGCTTTATTTGAGCAATTGGTAGAAGAAATTTCTCGGCAGGATATTATTGCAGCTTTAACAGAGTTTGCAGGCAAAAATAACTTATCAGAATTGATGACAGCCTTGGGAGAATACCTGGTTAAAAATGAGGATTACTTAATTAAGTGGACTTATGTTTGGGTGGATTTTTGTCAACATCAAGACTCAAAAATAATGTTGAGTAATAGCACTGTTTTTAAACGAGCTAATCAACGATGTCAGCAAGTAGCCTGTGATTTATTAGGTGTTCCAGATGTGGTGTTAGCATCTTTTGTTTTGAGTTTTGTGAATGGTGTCGTTCTCGAAAAATTATGGGGAAATGAAAACATTGATTTTCCTCAACAATGCCAACTTTTAGGCGAGATGGTGACAATATATATAAACCAAAAACTCCGGTTAAAATCAATAATTAACCATCAATAAATGCAGATAAATTTATTTTATTATTTGAGGAATTCAGATGAGTTATAAACTGTTGTTTAAATCTCCAAGTCCAGGTTTAATTGGTGTAATGCTTGCAGCTAGTGCAATTCCCATAGGAATTGCTATTTATGGAGTTTCTAATTTTGGTCAAATGGGTAAAACTTCTGTAACTGAATCAAAACCTATTGTCCCTATTGGGCAAATAGTTACTGCTTTAGGAAGACTAGAACCAGTCACAGAAGTAATTAAGTTATCTGCACCTTTAGCATTAGATGGCGATCGCATTGTTGAAATACTAGTTAAAGAAGGTGATAATGTTAGAATTGGACAAGTAATTGCTATTTTACAATCCCGTGATCTATTAAAAAAATCTGTGATTCAATCCCAGCAACAAGTGAAAGTTGCTAAAGCTAAACTCGCACAAATTAAAGCTGGGGCTAAATCAGGAGAAATTCAAGAACAGTCCGCAATTGTGGAGAGAATTAAGGCACAATATGCAGGAGATAAACAATCCCAACAGGAAAATATTGCCCGCATATCAGCCCAATGGGAAGGTGATAGAATTGCTCAAACAGCAACTATTAATAAATTAACAGCAGAACTTAAAAATGCCGAATCAGAATATCAACGCTATCAACAGTTATTTTCTGAAGGAGCAATTTCTAATTCTGTAATTGATAGTAAACGTTTAAATGTAGAAACTGCTAAACAGACATTAAGTGAATCTCAAGCTATTCTTAACCGCATTAATACTACAGCTAATAAACAATTAGCAGAAGCTAAAGTTGCCCTCAATCGCATTAATAATACTAGTAATAAACAAATTAGTGAATCTCAAGGTAAACTTAATAGTATTGCTGAAGTTCGTCCTGTAGATGTGCAGTTAGCACAAACAGAAATTGAAAGTGCGATCGCTAATCTAAACAGGGTAAAAACTGAACTAGAAGCAGCTTATATTCGCGCTCCCATAAACGGACAAATTCTCAAAATTCATACCCATGTTGGTGAAAAAACTGATGATAAAGGCATTGCTGACTTTGCCCAAACTAGTAAAATGATGGCAGTAGCAGAAGTTTATCAAACCGATCTTAGCAAAATCAAATTAGGACAAAAAGCCACAATTACCAGTCAAGGATTTACTGGAGAATTACAAGGTACAGTCCAGCAAATTGGTTTACAAGTCAAACGCCAAAATGTTTTTGGTGATCAACCAGGAGAAAATTTAGACAGTCGCATTGTCGAAGTAAAAATTCACCTCAATCCTGAAGATAGTAAAAGAGTTTCTGGCTTAACTAATTTGCAAGTGCAAACAACAATTAAATTGTAATTTATTTTCAGTCAAGGTGCAACAAAAGAAAACTCATGATTAATAAAATGTTTCGGAAAACGCCCCTAGCTTGGCGACAATTGATGAAGGAAAAAACGCGGCTAGTGGTTGCAGTTGCCGGAATTACCTTTGCGGATATGCTGATATTTATTCAAATGGGTTTTGAAAGTGCCTTATTTGATGCTGCTGTCCAACCTCATCGAAATCTACAAGCAGATTTAGTATTAATTAATCCTCAATTTCAAACTCTAATTTCAGTTAAAAGCTTTTCTAGAGAAAGACTTTATCAAGCATTAAGTTATAACGGCGTAAAATCAATTAGTTCTATTTACATTGGTACGGGACAATGGCGTAATCCTGAAACGAAACTTGATCGAGCTATTTTAGTTTGGGGTGTAGATCCAACTGCACCTGGTTTAAAATTGCCTGAATTGCAAGCAAATAAAGATTATCTTAAACAATTGAATCAAGTTCTCTTTGATGAGGCTGGTCGTCCAGAATATGGAGAAATTGGCAGTATTTTTCGAGCAACTGGAAAGTTTAACGCTGAATTAAGCGGCAAAAATGTCAGTGTCAAGGGCTTATTTAAAAATGGTGCTTCCTTTGCTGCTGATGGGAATGTTATGGTTAGTGATTCTACTTTTTTGCAATTATTTCCTACTCATAAGGCAGATCAAGTTGAAATTGGGTTAATTACACTTCAACCCGGTGCTAATATTGAACAAGTCAAAGCACAATTGAAAAAAGGATTAAATCCAGATCCCCAAAATACCTTTGTTGAAGTGGGTACTCCTGAAGAATTTGCCCAAAAAGAAAGAATTTATTGGGTTACTGGTACAGGTATTGGTTTTATTTTTGGTTTGGGTGTCATAGTCGGTTTTATTGTGGGTATTGTTATTGTTTATCAAGTTCTTTATGCCGATGTTTCTGATCACTTACCAGAATATGCAACTCTCAAGGCAATGGGTTATACAGATAATTATCTATTAGGAGTTTTATTACAAGAAGCATTATTATTAGCTGCTTTGGGTTATTTACCTGCATTTTTTCTATCTTTTGGACTATATCAATTAACTTTTGCCGCAACTCTCTTACCAATTTACATGAAGGTAGATCGGGCAATTAATGTTTTTATCTTAACTGTAATTATGTGTACTATTTCTGGAGCAATTGCTATGCAAAAACTCCGTTCTGCTGATCCTGCGGATATTTTTTAAGATTACTAATATTTGATTTTTTAAATATACGTAGGGTGGGCATTGCCCACATTAGAGGATGTTTGATAGCTTGCGTGGCTTTAGCGATAAAGTTCTCTTGTCAGTATCAAAAGTTTTAGATCCCTCTAAATCTCCCTTAAAAAGGGAGACTTTGATGACCGTTCCCCCTTTTTTAACGGGGGTTAGGGGGGATCTAAAAGTGCCTAAAGTCACAGCGAAACACTTTTTAAACAACCTCTTAGGTTGATTTTGGTGGGCAATGCCCACCCTACGACAGAAATTCAATATTATTATTTTCGCACTAAAATTCAAAGGTAAGGAACTATGTCACTAGATTTTTCCAGCATTGCTAACCCAGTTAGTTCTACTTCAGAAACGGTTATTTCTGTTGCTAATCTTAATCATTGTTTTGGTAAAGGTGCGTTGCAAAAACAAGTATTATTCGACATTAATTTAGAGATTAAGGCGGGGGAAATTGTCATTATGACTGGTCCTTCTGGTTCGGGCAAAACTACCCTACTATCATTAATGGGGGGTTTACGTTCTGCCCAAAATGGCAGTTTGCAAATATTAGGAAAGGAAATGTCTAGCGCAAGTAAAAGACAATTAACTAAATTACGTTGCCAAATTGGTTATATTTTTCAAGCACATAATTTGATGAGTTTTTTAACAGCTAAAGAAAATGTCAGAATGTCTTTGGAGTTGCATGAAAATTACCTCCAAGGTGATATTAATGGCAAAGCTACAGCGATGTTAGAACACGTTGGTTTAGGAAAACATATTAATGACTATCCAGAGAATTTATCCGGTGGACAAAAACAACGGGTAGCTATAGCTCGCGCTTTAGTTAGTCATCCAAAAATAGTATTAGCAGATGAACCTACAGCTTCATTAGATAAACAATCTGGACGTGATGTGGTGGAATTAATGCAAATGTTAGCAAAAGAACAAAACTGTACTATCTTATTAGTCACCCATGATAACCGCATTCTGGATATAGCTGATCGGATTATTTACATGGAAGATGGACAATTGAAAAATGATGGTGTAGATATGGAAGTCAAAGTAAATTGACACTTATTTATTTAAAGATAATTTCCTCCCGAATCTCTAAATTGAGAGTGTGTTGAATTTTCAAAAGTTTTGTCAAACTAGCACTAGCATATCCATTTGCTTCATCACGTTGCACCTGTTGAGGTTTAACTCCTAAAAGTTTGGCAAAACTCTCTTGAGTGTGTCCACGAATAATCCGCGCTTTGATGAGTGCTTCTGGTAATTTTTCTAAACTATCATATTCCAATCGCTCAATTTGACTTTGATTGTTTTTGAGATTTTCATACTCTTCTATCTCTTCAGTAAACTCCTCAATTTGGCTTTGTAGTGAAGCAATACGAGCCTCATGGCGTAGCTTTTGTTTTTCATCTTCTGGAACTGGTTTACTAGCATATTGAGTCATTGCTAACTCAAATTTCTTCATCTGTGCTTTAGTAATATTGTACTGCCATTCATTGAAAATCATAATCTTTAACCTATAACTTATTTGGTGAATTTTGGCATTATCTAACAATTAAAATTCATTAGATAATGCCAATTTATTTCCCTGTTTTACATTGCTGATTTTGAATTTTTAATAATCAAGATCAGCAAAAAGTATTTTGCATTCTACCTTTATAGATCAAGTGCTACTATACCTTTGATATTACCATTACGGTCTTGCTGGAAAAATTCTAAACAAGTAGTAAATGGATCTTCAATATTTATGTTAGCAATTAAAAACTCGCCACCATATTTATTTTTTTGTGCCGACCTTCTGCTACTAGGATGTAAAACAGGGTCGAGTTCTTTCAAGAGTTTAAAGTCTACGTTATCGTCTTCCCAACAAATATCAAAATCTTCAGGAAGTCTTTTAGTAGTTACAAAACTTCCACCAATATAAATTCTCTGACAACCGCATTGCTTTAATATCTCACACCCTTGTTTGAGTCCAGATAAAAGATTTTGTCGGCGTTTATTGTAAGCTAGATACTCTTCAATTTCCTCCCAAGTAGCCAAATGAATACCTGGTAATAAATTGCCATTTTGGTCGAATATAAAAATCATAGAAATCATATATTATATTGGGTATTGTTTTTATCATGCGTTCACCTCATGTCCTTTGTGTACAATTAACCAATTAGACTTAAATATAAATTAGACCTTAGATTGTGATTTACAAGGCTTTAGTGCTTGTTAATAAATGAGCCTATCGGTGTTAATAGAAAAATTTCGTTGTATTCAACCACAAAATCCTTCTATGATTAATAATAGCACAACAATTTTGTTGTGTCTACATCTCATCTTCAAAAGAGCAGACTTGAGCGAATGAGATATTTCAGTCAAAGCTAATTGCGATACCTGTAACAAACAGAACTATCAATCACATAAATCCAATTAATCATATAAATCACAGTCCAGACCGCAATATAGTACAATTGTTCTATACAGACAAAACATAATGCTCGTTCTAGTCAGGTGTAATATAGAAAAACAATGATCCGTGTGATGATTGCCCTAACTAATTATGCTTGACTTTTCTCGTGAGGTGAAATTCACCGCGAGAAAAAGTATTAAAAATCAGGAGAAATTGATGAACAGTTGTATTTTGATGGCAGAAATTTACGATAATCCCCAACTGCGACATACCCCAGACGGGTTAGAAATTACAGAAATGATAGTTCATGTAGCCGGAGCAAAACCAGATGATCCTTCCCATCCGTTAAAAGTGGTAGGCTGGGGAAATTTAGCCAAAGAGATTCACCAAAGTTATCATCAGGGCGATCGCGTTATTATTGAAGGGCGCTTAGGCATGAATACAATTGATCGCCCCGAAGGATTTAAGGAAAAACGCGCAGAATTAACAGTCCAAAGGATTCACGCCATCGGACAAGGTACTTATACAAGTTCACCACCAGCAGCCACGAGAACCACACCAGTCAATGAAACCCCTGTAGCGCCACCAACCTACAGCCAGACTAATTATGAATCAAACTATCCCACATCAGCCCCACAGGTAACAGCCCCGCAACCAACATATCAACCTGCACCTGTTCAGTCTCCATCCCCTGTAGGAGTTACGCCAGAACCCGATCCAGATGACATCCCGTTTTAGGAATAACCTTTGTAGAGACGTTCCATGGAACGTCTCTACATCCTTTGCCGGAGATATCTATTACCTTAACCTCCACTGACTTCACCCCATTCCCGAATCGCTGGAAATACGGATGAATAGTCATCTTCTGGATAGGACATTTTCATGGTTGCGTGTAAGATTTGTCTCACACCCTCAATACTGTTGAGATTCAAACCCAAGGATTTCGCTTCCGAGATAAATAAATCTATTTCTTTGATCAGTTGTTTTGTCGGTAAGTTGGCGTTAGTATAATTCCCATCTAACATCCGCCGCAAATTTTGATCAAAAGTGGGAGCATACAGTTTACTTTGACGCAAAACTTGCATAAACAAATCCACATCAATGCCTTGCAACTGGATAAAAGCCAGACTTAAAGCAAAGCTAGTTGTGAGCGAAGCAATCAGTTGATTGAGTGCTAGGGTGAGGTTTGAGGCAGAACCCACAGATCCAATATATACAGGATCTTTGCCAAAGTTTTGCAATAACTTTAAGTGACGTTGATACTGTTCCTCCTCTCCACCTACCATGACAATTAAATTGCCAGTTTGAGCTTCGGGAATACTACCGAGGACAGGAGCTTCTATATATTCACCACCAGCCGCAACTACTGTATCTCTGATTTCTTGGCTTTCTAAGGGATTAATTGTCCCCATTTGAATAATGCTGCGTCCTGATAAAGTATGGGAAGAAGTATCTGTCAGCAACACATGATAAATCGCTGCGGCGTTAGAAAGCATTAGCACTATACAATCAGCAGAGCGAATTGCTTCCCTGGGTTTGGTCACAATTTGCGCTCCTGCTGCCCGTAGCGGTTCTAATTTTTCTGGGGTGCGATTATAGGCAATTAGCTCTATATCGGCAGCTAATAACCTTTGAGCCATCGGTAGTCCCATCAATCCAGTTCCCAGAAATGCCACCTTCATTTTTTTACGTTCCTTTGTCAGTGGTCAGTTGTTAGTTGTTAGTTGTTAGTTGTTAGTTGTCAGTTGTCAGTTGTCAGTTGTCAGTTGTCAGTTGTTAGTGGTAATTGGAAACGCTGTGAAGAGTTCCCTATTACCAATTACTGATTATCAATTACCGATTACCCAGTAATGTATATAGTCTTCAGCCTCCAGCGGCAAAAGTTACCATAATAATTACGGAAAGTAAGAGTCCGGGGGACAGTAGAGTTACTAGCACTAACAGATCATGAGCAGTCATAATTATTTCTCTTGGGTAGATTTTTGACTTGAATGTCATCTGTTGTTATGCTAGTGCAATCGAGGCGGATACAGGATTGTTAAAGAGATTTTTAACCTTTCCCCTTGATCTCTACTCTGGTACGACTAATCCCTGGAGTGGTTGTGATGCTTGTTGTTCCGTTAGTCCCTGGCTTTGAACTAAAACTCCAAAATTTCCTAATCCTGATGGGTTAATGAGTTGGTGTAGTCCCTCCCGTCGTTGTAGCAACTGTGATATTGATTGCTTTCCAGAGGAGAGTGCAGCCAGTCTTTCACCTATTCCCAATGCCATCAAAAATAAACCTTGCTGTGTCCAACCAACTTTTTTGAGTCCGCACCGTTCACCCCAAGCTGATAAGGCTGTAAAGTCAACGTGGGCAGTGATATCTTGTTGCCCAATATTGATATAAGGATTATCATGATGACGATGCTGGTAGTAGCACTGGAGAGTTCCCTGCGATCGCCTGGGGTGATAATAACGATGAGCAGGGTAGCCATAATCAATTGTTATCACATACCCGCGTTCCAAGCAGTCTGCCACTATACCCAACCAGTTCAAAGCTGCTAAATTAATTTCACTGCGATAGTCATTTTCATAAGTATTTTGGCTTAAATCAATATCTACTAACTTAAAATATTCTCCTAATTTTGGTGTTGATAGTTCTCCTATTACTTCAACAAATACAGGATCACGGATTATTGGGATTTCACTGATTTCAGTGATTGCTTCTTTTTGATTGTCAATGGTGACGTAAATTTCCCGCAATTCTCCTGCATCTAAAGTAAATTGATGGACTGGAAAAGCATCCACTAATTCATTAGAAAAGAAGCAGCCAGTAATAGAGTGAGGTGGTATTTCTTCTAAGTTACACCAATCTACAGCAAAATCTTGTAACCGTTGTTGTTGTTCTTGTTTTAAACTTTGTGATTTCTCAACAATAATATATTTGACTGCGGCAAAAAAATCTGGGTATTCTTGCTTTAAATAGTTGAGGATATAGGATGCTAATATACCTTGTCCTGCTCCCATTTCTACTAAATCAAACCGTATCGGTTGATCTAAAATCTCCCACATTTGGTAAAATTGCTTTGCTAATAATTCCCCAAAATCAGCCCCCAAACTGGCAGATGTGAAAAAGTCACTCCCCCGAAAGCCGATTTTGATAGCATCACTGGAATAATAACCATGTTCTGGATAGTATAATACCGTATCCATGTATTCCGCAAAGGTAATGCGTTTTTGAGGACTGGTGATAATCCGATGGGCTATAATTTGACATAACGGGGAATGAGAATCCATAAAGTTTGTAGTTGATTGTTAACTAATGCTTCTAACTCAAATAAAAGAATATGTCGAATATTTATTCATTTAGCCAACCGAAAAGTTGACCTACTGTAAGATTAAACGACTCCGCAAAAGATGGAACAGGTAAGCTATCTGTCTCTAATTCAAATAATAGAGTCTGTTGATCAGCAAAATACACAAAAACTAATTTTTCTGCGGGGTCAATTAGCCAGCCCATTTGAGTACCATGACTCAGACAATGGAGGATATTCCGAACAACTTTAGTTTGACTTTGTTCAGGAGAAAGTATTTCAATTGTCCAGTCAGGAGGGATAGCAAAGGTGTTAGCAACTTCACCATTTTCATCGCGGGGAATGCGTTCCCAAGTGAAGACTGTAATATCAGGTACAATGGATCTACCACCAAAGGTACAGCGTAATTCAGAGTATGCACGGGCTATACGCTGGGGCTTGAGTGCTAGGTTAATATTAGAACCAAGGTCAAGCTGAACTGTGCTATGTTTTCCTTGAGGCATAGGTTTTTGGATGATTTCACCGTTAATAAATTCCCTTGCTGGTTTGGTTTCTGGCAATTTGAGAAATTCATCAAGGGTTAAGGTTTTGATAGGGGTTTGAACCATTACCGTTTCGGGTTTGTGGATTATTAATATTGTATCGTTTTTTAATTGTCAGAATCAGGATATCCAGGATTTGAGGATTTTCAGGATTTTGATTTTATTTGTGGTGTACTAATATTTTAATTTGTCTGAATCAGGATGTCCAGGATTATAGGATTTACAGGATGTTTTTTGATGATGGTGTGTGGGTATTTTGGGATTTTCAAGATGTTTTTTGATTATTGTCTTTAAATGATTATAAACAATCTAAAAATTACCATCCTGTACATCTTTTAATCCTGGTTATCCTGATTCTGACAAATACAACTTTCATCACCAACAAACAATCTAAAAATTACCATCCTGTACATCTTTTAATCCTGGTTATCCTGATTCTGACAAATACAACTTTCATCAC
>JAKOGY010000240.1 GCA_028658405.1 Dolichospermum sp. ST_sed8
AATCATACCACAATATTGAAGGCGAATAAATTCGGCATTTGTCGGTTTTCCCCTTCGGTCTGAAGACACGAAACTCCCAACCTTCCCGTGTTCCTCTTGTGGTTAATTTTGAGGACATTAACCACTGAACTAAAGACTAATTAAACAATTACGATGAAATTGCTAGCAGCTAAAACAGGTGTAGTAGTACCTGAAGAGAAAATATTTGCAACTTCACCACCTGTACCAAAGCCAGCAGCAGAGCCATTTTGATTGTATAATAGGCTACCAGTGGTTTTGTTATAAACAATCAGGGCGTTGTTACTTCCTGCCAAATCATTGTTTGCAACAGCAACAGCGGCAAAGTTTGAAGCAACGCTAAATCCTGCACCAACAACACTGGTCAGAGCAGTAAATACTGTCTTGCTCAGAACTAACTTGTCAGTTGTGGCGAAATCTGTGATCGTGTCTACACCATTTGCAACTGCACCAAAGGCTGAAATTCCATTAAATACGAACTGGTCATTACCAGTACCACTAACCAAGGTGTCATTACCCAAACCACCAGCCAAGGTGTCATTACCTGCACCACCATCTAAACGGTTGTTTAGAGCGTTACCGAACAAGCTGTCAGCACCATTACCACCGATTGCATTTTCAATCGCATCAGCTGCAGTTAATGTGATTTGTGTACCAGCACCAACGGTTTGAATAGTGGTGAGTCCTAAGTCAAACACGATACTTGCTGTACTACCAGCGAAGCTAACGGTATCTACTCCAGATACGTCTGTAATGGTATCGCTACCCAAGTTAGCAGTAGTGATAGCGAACAGATAAGTATCATTACCTGCACCACCAATCAAGGTGTCATTACCTGCAACACCAGTCAAGGTGTCATTACCTGCACCACCATCTAAACGGTTGCTTAGAGTATTACCGGACAATCTGTCAGCACCATTACCTCCGATTGCATTGTCAATCGCGGTAGTCGCAGTTAATGTGATTTGTGTACCAGTAACAGCATCAACGGTTTGAATAGTGGAAAGTCCCAAGTTAAAAGTGATACCTGATGTAGTACCAGCAAAGCTAACAGTATCTACTCCAGATGCCTCTGTAATGGTATCGCTACCCAAGTTAGTAGTGATAGCGAACAGATAGGTATCATCATTTGTACCACCAATCAAGGTGTCATTACCCAAACCACCAGCCAAGGTGTCATTACCTGCACCACCATCTAAACGGTTGTTTAGATCATTACCGAACAAGCTGTCAGCACCATTACCACCGATTGCATTTTCAATCGCATCAGCCGCAGTTAATGTGATTTGTGTACCAGCACCAACGGTTTGAATAGTGGTGAGTCCTAAGTCAAAAACGATACTTGCTGTACTACCAGCGAAGCTAACGGTATCTACTCCAGATCCGTCTGTAATGGTATCGCTACCCAAGTTAGCAGTAGTGATAGCGAACAGATAGGTATCATTACCTGCACCACCAATCAAGGTGTCATTACCTGCAAGACCACTCAGGGTGTTATTGCCAGTGTTACCAGTGATGAGGTTATTATTGGTGTTACCTGTACCATTGATACTGCCAGTGCCTGTGAGGGTTAGGGTTTCTAATTTTGCAGCTAAGACTGTGGTGACACTAGCAGAAATACCATCAGTAATGGTTACGACACCAGTGCCTTGCAATGGAGATATAATTGCATTGCCAGTAGCATTGCTCAATTTAACGGTGAAAGTTTCATCTCCTTCAACGATAAAATCATCAGTAATAGGCACTGTGATTGTTGCGGTCTTGACTCCAGCCGCAAAGGAGAGGGTACCAGTGGCTGCTGTGAAATCTGAACCAGCAGTTGCGGTAACGCCAGCGATGGTGTATTGAACTGTTACAGTCTTGCCAACAGCAGGAGCAGTATCTAGGTTGACATTAATACTAACTGTAGTAACTGTAGTAACTTGTCCCTCTACAACGGTCGCATTACCAACGGTCAAGACAGATGGGGGAATTAAGGGAACTGGGGCAACGAAGTTGAGAGGGGTCGATAACGTCAATTTAATGAATTCAGTACCATCAAGTTTACCTGCATTTGGACCTGATGTTCTAGTTGCACCAATAAAGGGGTAGTCGTTATCGTTGGCAAGAATAAGAGTATTACTGTCAAGGATGGCAAAAGCTTCAACGTTTTGGAATGAAGCCTTATAGGATTGGAGTCCATCCCCATTCAAGTCAAGGGGATCTTGGATGTCTAAAAGGTCTACAATTAGTTCTTTCTGGACATAGCCGTCACCATCTATTTGGCTAAAATCAATCTTGTAGATCTTCTTAACTAGAGCATTATTTCCTGCTGTCCGATCCTTTTCAATGACTAGGTACTCAGTCTCATTAATGGCTGTCATGTCATTAATAGACTGGCTATTTGCAGTACCATCCAGTTTGTATTTTACTATTACGGGGACTTGTAATCCGGTAAATGGGTTGAATTCGGTGACTAGCTTGTTGTTAGCTAGGTCAAATTTGTAGATCCGCAAAGTATCAGTAGGATCACCAGTAACTACCCCTTCTAATGCGGTGTACATACTGGTTCTGCTGGGGTTGATAGCTAGACTTTCCAAACCTCTAGTACTCAAGTTAGCCGTGAGTGTAGCAGTAGGGTTTTGAGGAGAAACAGCAGGGTTTTGAGGAGCGCGGACGTCAGGTATAGCAATAGGAGCTTCTAGCAACTTACCAGTGGCATCAAAGTGTAGTAAGTATGGACCAAACTCATCTCCAACCCAGATTGTGCCGTCTTGAGCGAAGACAAAAGACTCAATATCAAAGTCAGCACCAGTTAGATTTCTCTCAGGAGTATTTCCGTTAACCAAAGTGAGGTTAGGAATGTTAATCTTATTGTCTGGGTCACGATATTGGATGTATTTTACGGGAGCAATTGTACCAACTATGTCACTTGTCGTGGGAGATGGAGTGATAGAGGTCGTGTTCAATGTGGGAGCTATTTGGTAAAGACCCAACAAGAAATCTCCACTGTTATCTTTTCTACCGTAGCCGTTATCTGGTTGCACCCACCAAGTGCCATTTTGACCAGCTTGCAGAGAACTGAGACCACCAAAGGGCTGATCTCCGAAGGGTAGAGTGATTATACCTCCGTCGACTAAACTTTGTACGTTAGGAAAACCGGGAAGATTAGTGGGCTGGGGTGCTCCAGTTGCAGTTAGTTTAATATTATTTCCAGAAGAAGGGGTAGGACCGAAAAAACTACTACCTACAATTGATCCAGGTAAAGAAGCAAAACCAGTTAGTGTTGTTGGCATATTTAAGTGCTTTTATTTGAAAGTGAATTAATTTAACACTTATTATCTTCGGACGAGAAGGTTAAAAAAAAAATAAGATAATGAGACTAAAGTATTAAATTTTCATAATCAATGGGTTAAGAGCGTAGTTCACACTACGGCACACGGGTTTAAATTTTGTTTGAAAGTGTCAATGCAGGGTAAATTCTGGTACAAGCCTTAATGCCTTCGCTAAAGCACAGGCTGTGTCCTCCTGAGTCGGACACACCTTCAAGGGTTTTTGGGATTTTCTTTATAAATGAAAGATTTGATATAATAAACATAATCATGAGCAAGAATTAACAAGATGCAAGCTATTCTCCTCAGCAGTGAAGAAGTTGCTAAATGTGCCAAAGAATTATATAACAATGGCATTCGCCAAGAAGTGGAAATAGAAGAAAACATCGGAAAAATGATAATTATTGATATAGAAACAGGTGAATATGCAATTGATAAAATAGGGATAGAATCAGCGCATTATTTACGTAATAAAAACCCACTAGCTAGACTTTATGGACTTCGCATTGGTTATAAAGTTGCCGTTTCTTTCTGTGGTGATATGGAGCGTGATTATCGGTGATCAATGGTATTATTAAAAATGGGCGTGCAACCGTCAATATTATATTTCGTTTGCCAAATAAACCAGATTTTACTATTGAATTTGTAATTGATACAGGGTTTACAGGCGATCTGTGTTTACCATCAGCAGCAGTTACTTTAATAAATTTACCTTTTCTGTATGAATTACCTGCAAATCTAGCTAATAATAGTTAGGTAGATATATCAATACATGAGGGTGTTATTCTTTGGAATGGTGAAGAAAGAGTAGTTAATATTTTAGCTACAGGAAAAATGCCATTATTAGGAACTGCCTTACTTAATGGTTGTGAACTATCTATCCAATTTACAGAAGGTGGTTTAGTAACAATTGAAGATTTATAGTTGAATAGAACACCACTATAATTAGAGTTTTAAATTCCTAAATTAATTGGTAGAGAATTCATTTTTGCCTACCTTTATTTAGTAAATTTAGAGTATTTATTTCTCCACAGGTGCAAGCTTTAAAGGATATAGTGGTTCAGATCCATTTAATTGCCAAATACTCAATACCAAGACAGAAGCTACAGTAAGCCATACACAAGAAAAAGATAAAATCATTCCCGCTAAAGGCACAGTTTGCCAATAAATTCCTGTTACAAATACAGCAGATAACCAAGGTCCAAAAATCACTACAGGAACAGCAGCACCTAATCTTCTTTCCACAGTAAAAATCGTATTCCAAGTATCACCTAAAGCTAGATGTAACACAAACAGAATTAAAGGCAAAACTAAAAATTGGTGATTCATTTCCTGCCAAACTAACACAGAAGAAATTACCCGCAAAACTGCAATAATCATCCAAACTATAGGAAATGCTAAAGGTGGAGGTGACCATCTTGGTCTAATTACCTGATCATAAGTTGTCCGAGAACGGGTATTATCTAACAGAGAAAAAATTCGGGAACGGATGCTTAATAAAGCAAAAAATAATGCAGTCACTACAGTGCTAAACCAACTGGGAAAAGAAGAATTATTATCAATCAATATTACTAGTTTTTCCATTCCCACCAATATAAAAATCATCACTCCTATTTGCAGGATAGTTCCTAATATATAAACTAAAACTGCCTTGATATCTAGTTCTTGTGTGTCTGCTGCTGATGTATTTAGAGACTGTTGTTGATTCTCCGTTTTTACCCCCATCACTATATTGACAAACTGTTCAAGTATGCCACCATTGTTGGATTGATTCATAATTAACAAATAGCGAGTAGTTTATAGTTGGTCATAATCGGTTATTATATGATATTGTCATAGTAAAAATTATTAATTTAAAGTTCCTTTACTCTACCAAATACATACTAATATGTCCTTTGTTCCTTTACATATTCATAGTGATTATAGTTTACTGGATGGTGCTAGTCAACTACCCGAATTAGTAGATCGAGCGATCGCATTAGGAATGAAAGCGATCGCTCTCACAGATCATGGGGTCATGTATGGTGCAGTTGAACTCATTAAAATCTGCCGCAACAAAAATGTTAAGCCAATAATTGGCAACGAAATGTATATTCTCAACGGTGAAATTGACAAACAAGAACGCCGTCCCAAATATCATCAAGTCGTCTTAGCCAAAAATACTCAAGGTTATAAAAACTTAGTTAAAATCACCACAATTTCCCACCTCCAAGGAGTCCAAGGAAAAGGCATTTTTTCTCGTCCTTGTATTAATAAAGATCTACTCAAACAATATCGTGAAGGCTTAATAGTTACCAGCGCTTGTTTAGGGGGAGAAATACCCCAAGCCATTATGAGTAATCGTCCAGATGCAGCTAGAAAAGTTGCTAAATGGTATAAAAATGTATTTGGTGAAGATTTTTATTTAGAAATTCAAGATCATGGTTCTCAAGAAGACCGGATTGTTAATGTAGAAATAGTCAAAATTGCCAGAGAACTAGGAATTAAAATTATTGCTACAAATGATTCTCATTTTATCTCCTGTTTTGACGTAGAAGCCCATGATGCCTTGTTATGTATTCAAACAGGTAAACTGATTAGCGAAGATAAAAGAATGCGGTATAGCGGTACAGAATACCTCAAATCATCTGAGGAAATGCACCAGCTATTTCGTGATCATTTACCAGATAATATCATTGCTGAAGCGATCGCCACCACCGAAGAAATTGCTGATAAAGTTGAACCTTATCACATCATGGGTGATCCGCAAATTCCCACCCCCACAATCCCTTCAGGACATACACCAGATACTTATGCCGAAGAAGTGGCATGGTTGGGACTTCTAGAAAGATTAAATCGTAAATCGCGCCACGAAGTTGATCAAGTCTATAAAGAAAGATTGGAATATGAACTAAAAATGATTCAGCAAATGGGATTTTCTACCTATTTTTTAGTAGTGTGGGACTACATCAAATTTGCGCGAGATAATAATATTCCTGTCGGTCCAGGACGGGGTTCTGCGGCTGGTTCATTAGTAGCCTATGCCATGAAAATTACGAATATTGACCCTGTACATCATGGCTTACTATTTGAAAGATTTCTGAATCCTGAACGGAAATCAATGCCAGATATTGATACGGATTTCTGCATTGATCAAAGAGACAAAGTAATTGATTATGTTACTAATAAATATGGCGTTGATAGAGTTGCTCAAATTATTACTTTTAACCGTCTCACATCAAAAGCAGTTTTAAAAGATGTCGCTAGAGTGTTAGATATTCCTTATGGTGAATCTGACAAAATGGCAAAAATGATTCCAGTCGTCCGGGGTAAACCGACAAAACTTAAAGTGATGATTTCGGATGAAACCCCCGAACCTGAATTTAAAGCCAAATATGATAATGAACCTCATGTACGACGGTGGCTTGATATGGCCATCCGAATTGAAGGAACTAATAAAACCTTTGGTGTTCATGCTGCCGGTGTAGTTATTTCCGCAGAACCATTAGATGAACTTGTTCCTTTGCAACGGAATAATGACGGTTCTGTAATTACCCAGTATTTCATGGAAGATTTGGAATCATTGGGATTATTAAAAATGGACTTTTTGGGTTTACGGAACTTAACCCTAATTCAAAAAACCATTGATTTAATTGAACAAAGCAAAGGATATCGAATTGATCCTGATGACATTACAGGACAAGAAAGAAAAGCACAAAAAATATTATCTAAAGGTGATTATACAAGTTTACCCAAAGATGTTGCTAAAGCTTATTCACTATTAGAAGCAGGTGATTTAGAAGGGATATTTCAGTTAGAATCTTCAGGAATGAAACAGATAGTCAGAGATTTGAAACCTTCCAACATTGAAGATATTTCTTCCATCTTAGCACTATATCGCCCAGGTCCATTAGATGCCGGATTAATTCCTAAATTTATTAATCGTAAACATGGTAGAGAAGAAATTGAATATGATACTCAAATTTTAGAACCAATATTAAATGAAACCTATGGAATCATGGTTTATCAAGAGCAAATTATGAAAATTGCTCAAGATATGGCTGGTTATAGTTTAGGACAAGCTGATTTACTCCGTCGAGCTATGGGTAAAAAGAAAGTCTCAGAAATGGAGAAACAAAAGCAGAATTTTATTGATGGTTCGGCAAAAAACGGTGTAAAACCCCAAGTTGCAGAACATTTATTTGGGGATATGTTGAAGTTTGCGGAATATTGTTTAAGTTATGAAACGGAAATTTTAACTGTTGAATATGGTTTTTTAGAAATTGGTGAAATTGTGGAAAAACGGATTGAATGTACTGTGTATACAGTTGATAGTAACGGAACACTTTACACTCAACCAATTGCCCAATGGCATAATCGCGGACAGCAGGAAGTTTATGAATATTTGTTAGAAAATGGGGCAATTATTCGCGCTACAAAAGACCATAAATTCATGACTGAAGCAGGGGAAATGTTACCCATTGATGAGATTTTTGCCCAGGGATTGGATTTGTTGCAAGTGAGTCCTATATAATTATTGTCTGAATCAGGATGTTTATTTGCGTTTGGGTTTTGGGATATTAATTGTCTGAATCAGGATATCCAGGATTTGAGGATTTTCAGGATGTTTATTTGCGTTTGGGTTTTGGGATTTGAGGATGTTTGTGTTTTGAGGATGTTTATAATTTGGGGATTTTTGAACATTATTTGTCATTGCCGGTGATTATTGTCTGAAGTTCGAGCTTTAAATGCAAGTTCACATCCTGAAAATCCTTAAATCCTGAAAATCCTGATTCAAACAATTAATATTTAAACTGACAAATAAATC
>JAKOGY010000241.1 GCA_028658405.1 Dolichospermum sp. ST_sed8
TTAGCCATAAAGTATTAGATGAAACCGATAATCTCCAAAAACCTAACCCCCCTGCCCCCTTCCCTACGTTAGCGCAGCGTGCCGAAGGCTGGGAAGGGGGGTTTCAAAGCCTCTCCCTGCTTCGGGGAGAGGTTTACAAGAGGGGTTTGTTTATACATTAAAAACTTGTTCAAACATCCTCTAATTAACAAAGCAGTATTATCCAGCGAATGGAGTATAAATATCCTCTGAATGGGCATTAAGATAAGGATATTGTAGCTTAACTTTGTGTAATGCAAATTGTTCAAAAATAGCTGTCATTCGACTTTCAGGATGATTCTTATTTGCTTGCCAAGCAGCAATTAAACCATTAGCAATCATTTGACAACGATTAGTACCAAAACTTTCTTTTTCACCAAATTTATTTTCTGGTTCTTCAGCACAACCTAACCCCGGTGCTAGTTGCTTGGTAAATAACGGTACTTGTGGAGAAAAACTACCTTGATTTTCTAAATATACCTTTTGTAATATCGGGTAAATAGTCCTATATTGATGTTTACTAAAATAAAGCACTGCTGAATCATAACGTCTATATTCATCAGGATTATACAGAGCTTTAAAGGAGAAAGCAACTTGCATATTATTGAGTTCTCTAGTTACATTTTCTATCACAGAAACCGCCCCTTCTGGGGATACATTAAAGTATATTCTGAGAATATCTTGATTCTCTTGAGTTCCTAGATTAGATACTGCCATATAAAATCCATTTTGGACTAAATTTTTAGGCATTTTGATGGCAACTAAATCACCAATATTAGCAAATTTATCAATTTCTGATAAATATAAATCTCGCTCAATATGTAGGGTTAAACCATTTCTTTGGACTACTAAACAGCCATCACTTTCTTCATGAACTACTAGCCAATTTTTACTCCAATAACCCTCCCCTGTATTACTTGTATGTAGTTTTTCATAAAATGCCAAATCCATGCCAAATAAGCTATTATTACTGAGGTTATTTGTCTCGATATCAGTCGGAGAGGAGTTATGCCAAGAACCGTTATAATAAGCACTGTAGAGAAAATTACGTAACTGCATACTCAAATGTTTATTTTGAATATCTAAGGATAGACTTTTAAACCGAGAAATAACTGATTCTGGTAACTCTAATAATTTGTATTCGGGATGCTTAATGGAATAGAATGATTCTATTTCCAAATTATCAACAATATTTTGCAGTGCTATTTGTAATTCTTTTGGTAATTGAAAAAGTTGATTATAAACAGAATCTAATACTTGCATATAAGCTTTCCTTTTCTAAACAAGAGACAAATTTTTAGAACTAATTGTTGAAAACTCCATCCCCAAGATTGTAGAAATAGATGCTTGAGGACGACACAATAAACTCTTAGCAACTTGGAGGATACAGATACCTGTATTATCAAAAGTTTTTTCATATTGCAATCTCGCTTGAATAGCTCTAATTAAAGCTAAACCGCTAAATTGCATCACTAATTGTAAAAAATCTGGACGCAGTTCTAGAATTTCTGGAAAAGTGGTTAAATAAGCATTAACTAATGTTGATAAAGAAGGTTGAATCATTGATAAAGGAATAGCAGCTAACCGCAAACATTCTTCAATTGGTATGGTTTTACTAGACACTATGCTATACAACCAAATTTGCAGATAACTAGCAATTATTGTCCCTAAATCATTAGCAGGATCTCCCCAACTACCTCTTTCCCAATCAATTAGTCGGATGATATTTTTATTTCCAGATAATTTATCCTCAATTTCTGTTTCCCAATTCAAAGATAAAAGAATATTATTGAGTTTGAGATCATTATGGGTAAGACAACAAGGAGTAAAATTCTGATTTAATTCTGCAATGGCTTTTCCTAAATTATCGTAACGTTGATAAAGAGAAAAGAACCTCAAACCATCAGCAGTAACCTTGCCAAATATTTCTGGTGTAATTCTATCTAAACCTTTGGTAATATTTGGGGATTTGAGAGAATTTTCAAAAAACTTTTGATAGTTTTTATTATCTATTGTCAGACGATGAATAGCTGCAATAGTTGTACCAACTACCTGAGAAATTTCTGGAGGAAATTCCTGTTCTTGAGCATAAAATTCTGCCAAATCCTGATATTCATTTAGATAGTTAAAAACAATGATTGAGTTTTCTGAGTCAAAATGAATTGCCTCTGATAAAGATGCCCGTAAATAATTTATTTCTGGGAACTGTTGACAAAAATCATGTATTCTCCATTCATCTATAAATTCACCTAAAGTTTTGCCATTTTGATCATGACGTTCTTGTTTTACTAAGAGTTGACGGCCATCTGGTAAACTAATTAATAAGTTAAAGTTTTTGGCAGATTTTAATTCGATTTTACTTAATGACTGCTCTTGTGATTGACAAATTTTGTTTTCAACCAGGTAATTGAAAACATTGGTAGAACTTATTAGGAATGCCATGATTGTAAATGAAATAATTTTAATATTTTTTGAATGTCTTGGTTAATAATGAAATGGTATCTATGGCATAGATTGCCAATACAAATTCTAATCCCTTAATCCCATAATAAAGTATCTGATTAGCAGGATTATATTCACCACCAAAGATAGATACATAATCCATCTCATTTAGATTGGCAATAAACTTTTTTTCATCGGTAGTATGTGGATCAGAAATTGTAATTTTAGCCATTTCTTACCTCTACAGAAATTTAGTTTTTATGTCTGTAAATTCACTTACTCCATCAGCTTTAATATCAGATTCAATCTTATGAATTATCCAGAATTATTAGTAATAACAAAAATTGGTTTTTACTTTTTAATCCTGGATAGCCATAAGGGTTTTGTAGTCAACTACAAAGCCAAGTAATTAGTATCCGTATCCGGAATGAGAATCATTGGAGAAAGATTTAGCTATTTCCTTGATACTAGCGATCGCATAACCATTAACTAGGAATTCTAGGTACTTAACACCAAAATATCCATATTCACCAAAACCGCTCAAATCGCTACCACCACCATGAACTGATAAAGAAGTTGTATCATTCAATTCATTCAAATAGCTTTCGGAATCTTGAAATAATTCAGAACCAGTTACATTTAGTTGAGAAAGAGTAATACTTGCCATGATTTCCTCCCAGAAAACTTGTTTTTGTAAAGAGAATTTGCGAGCCAATAACAGATAGTAATCCTAAATGATTTGGTGAAAAATAGTAGTTTTGTGGGCAATGCCTACCAAAACCCTGATCCGGTGGGCAATGCCCACCCTACGATGTCAAAAATCAAATAGGAGTCCTATAAATTGGTTTTTACTTTTTCATCCTGGATAGCCATAAGGGCTTTGTAGTTAATTACAAAGCCAAGCAATTAATAGCCATTGTGGGAATCATCATGACTGAAGGATTTAGCTATATGCTTGATACTAGCGATCGCATAGCCATCAACTAGGAATTCCAGGTATTTAACACCAAAACCACCATATTCACCAAAACCGCTAAAATCACTACCACCACCATGAACTGATACAGAAGTTGTATCATTCAATTCATTTAGATAGCTTTCGGAATCTTGAAATAATTCAGAACCAGTTACATTTAGTAGAGAAAGAGTAATACTTGCCATGATTTCCTCCCAGAAAACTTGTATTTTGTAAAGACAATTTGCGAGTCAGTTAAGTTTGTGTTTCCTTAACTGTTCCTACTATTTTTATTCAGGGAAACTAGAAAAATCAAGGGTTTTAACCCAGTCAAAAAGACACAAATATCTAAATTATGTCTTTTATAAAAGTGTAAATTCTTGGTTTGAATTAATTAATTAACTAAATAAAAAATCGTGAATATTCAGGTTAATAAATCTGAATATCCACGAAAGTAACTTAAATATTTAATTTTTCAACAGCAGAGCTTAAAAATCGAACTTGTTTCTCAGACCATCTGTTGTCCCTTTGAGGCTGACTTTCCACTTATCGAGAGTATCGTCTAATTCTTGGAAAAGTGTGGAAAAATCAGTGGTATTAGTTGTTTGTGGACTTCTTCTATCTTTTCTCATCGTGTAACCACCTTTGAGAGTCTTCATTTCCCAAGGTGTTAGTTCATCCAGAATCGGTTCTGCAATCCTCAGTTCTAATTCAGAAATTGTAATTCTCATTATTGATTCACCTCCTTGAATACTCCACTTGCATGGAATCAAGCTATAAATTTATCCTGCTCTTATATTTTGGAATAGTATCTGCTCAAATCCATGATTTTTAAATTAAGTTCTTAGACAGAATTAATAGTATTTTGTCTATCAAAACAAAAAAGCAAAGGAAGTTTCATGAGACTAACTTCCCTTGCCTTATTGCACTATATGAATTAAAAACTATAAACCTCTATCAAAAGGTTGAAGTTTTTAGCTTTAGTCATTAACCAACAAATGCTAACCGAGGTGCAACTTCTGTAGAACGAGCTACACCTTTGAGGTAAGCTAAAACGGTATCAGCATCAGAAACTTCAAAAGGATCGTCACCATAGTTATCTGCAAAACCAGATTCAATGAACATCTTTTCAATTTCGCAGTTATTGACAACCATTGCATAACGCCAAGAACGCATACCAAAACCGATGTTAGATTTATCAACTAACATTCCCATTTTGCGGCTAAATTCTCCACTACCATCTGGTAACAAGAAAACATTTTTAGCACCTTGTTGTTTGCCCCATTGGAACATTACAAATGCGTCATTAACTGACAAACAAATGATTTGATCAACACCTTGCGCTTTAAATTCCTCAAACAGTTCTTCATAGCGAGGTAAATGGGTAGAAGAACAGGTAGGAGTGAATGCACCAGGAAGAGCAAATAATACTACTTTCTTACCGGCAAAAATTTCTTGTGTGGTTAAATCTTTCCAAGTGTAAGGATTGGGTCCACCTATAGATTCATCCCGAACACGAGTCTTGAATACTACATTTGGAACGTGGGTAATAGCAGTCATAAATACCTCTTTTTTAGATGGAAGATTTTAACTCGTGTTGCTGCTTTTGCTTAGAGACTTCCAATTAAAGAAATATCCAAAATTTCTTGTGGTGCGGGCATCTGGTCCCCTAATAATACAGGGAGGGAACCAGATGCCCATTCCACAAAATTGGATTATCTTTTTTGTGGAGTTTTATTAGGGCATCAGTAGCTTGATCACACAAATCAGAATAATTCTGATTTAGGAATTAGTCAATAGTCATAAATACTTATTTAATAATGTATTTATTAAAAAATTTTAGTTATGAGAAGAGAACGGTTATAATAGGAGTTTATATCTTTATATAGTTAAGTAAATCCTATGCAGCAAAAAGCTAATGATATTGTCAAAACCCTTAAAGATAGAGGGTTGCGAGTCACTCCCCAGCGATTTGGAGTTTATGCGAACTTATTAGCAAGAGAAGATCACCCTACCGTTGATCAAATTTTACGAGACTTGAATCAGGAAGCACCTACTTCCTCTCAAGCCACAGTGTATGCTGCACTCCAAGCACTGCGAGAAGTGGGTTTAGTGCGAGAAGTGCTATTACAAGAGGGGATATCCCGTTATGATGCCAATGTTGCCCCCCATCATCATTTTCGCTGTAACTGCTGTGGTGCAATTGAAGATATCAACTGGAATGTTTTCCCTGATCTTGATATCAGTCAACTGCGGGAGGGGTTAAAGATGGAACGCTATGAAGTGACAGTTGAGGGGACTTGTGATGCTTGTAGCTAGTACCGCTTTCTCGGAATTTAGAATTAAGAATTTAGAATGAATACAGCATAAGCTTTTCACAGATTGGCAATATTTCATTAACTTAGACTATAGTGTAATATAGCAATAATATTTGAATTTTGAAAAATCTAAGTATTAGTAGGGTGCGTTAGGCATAGCCGTAACGCACCCTAGGCTCAATAAATGGTGCGTTACGAGACGAGCTAACTCACCCTACTGGCATTTTAAAAATCAAATATTAGTCCTATAAGCTGTTACACAGGGCGGAAATAAACTAACCATTTCAAATCTTTGAAAAGTTAATTCTGTATTCATTTTGACTTTTGACTTTTAACTTCCACCCTGCGGTACAGTTTCCCATCTTTTTATTTGGAAATCCGGCGCTCATTCTTGATATAATAATTAACTAGAATTGCATAGGAGTAAACAATGTACGACAACGATAAACGTAAACTATTATCAGCATTGTGTCATGGAGCAATTTTTTTCAGTACCACAATTGTCTCCATTGGTTTACCCATAGCCATACTATTTGTATCAGATGATCCCGTTGTTAAAGATAATGCCAAAGAATCCATCAATTTCCATTTTAATGTTTGGTTATATGGAGCAATTCTGGGAGCGTTGTTTTTTCTGACTGGTTGGTTAGTTTTACCCCTAATCATCTTGTTACCACTGGCAGGTTTAGGATATATTATCCACTGGGGATTAACTATTTGGGCGCTAATTGGCGTTTTTAGCGAACCTAATCAACCTTGCCGTTATCCGTTTATTTTCCGAGTTTTTTAGATCAAATCAGGAAAAATATGGTAGTTTAATTAATCATAGACTTGTGATTAAACAACTTATCAAAATTAATTCCATGATTTTTTAAGATTGTTTTTTGCAAATTTGTTATAAGCAAATGTCTATCCAGTTGTAAAATATAAAATTGCCCCACAGCTTCATCAACAGTAGGGCAAAAGACAGTTAAAGCACTGCTTGTAGTTTGTCTGAATAGAGCAATTTAAAAACTAGCTTTTGTGACGCTTTGTTCTGTGTCCATTGTATTTTTTTTTGTTACATTCAGTGAAAAAACAGTTTACTTACGGCACGCTATTCGCATTCAGAAAAGGATTTAAACCCCTTTATTTAGGAATACAATCCTTGATTCCGTGCAATCCTTAAATCCTTTAAATCAGTGATCAAAATTTATGTTTCCTATACATCGTCCTCGTCGTCTGCGTAGCCATACCCAATTACGCCGTATGGTACGTGAAACCGTTTTAACTACTAGCGATTTGATTTATCCATTGTTTGCTGTACCAGGTGAAGGTATTGCCAAGGAAGTTAAATCTATGCCTGGTGTTTATCAACTTTCAGTAGATAAGATTGTTGAGGAAGCTAAAGAGGTCTATGACTTAGGAATTCCCGCAATTATCCTATTTGGAATTCCCGCAGATAAAGACATAGATGCTACCGGAGCGTGGCATGATTGTGGGATTGTGCAAAAAGCAGCAACCGCAGTTAAAAATGCCGTTCCTGATTTAATTGTTATGGCTGATACTTGTTTGTGTGAATATACAAGTCATGGTCATTGTGGTTATTTACAAACTGGTGATTTAACCGGAAGAGTTTTAAATGACCCAACTTTAGAATTATTAAAGAAAACCGCTGTTTCCCAAGCTCAATCCGGTGCAGATATTATCGCACCTTCGGGGATGATGGATGGTTTTGTCCAAGCTATTCGCGCAGGTTTGGATGCAGCGGGATTTGAAGATATCCCCATTATGTCCTATGCTGCCAAATATGCTTCGGCTTATTATGGGCCATTTAGAGATGCTGCGGACTCAACACCACAATTTGGGGATAGACGCACTTACCAAATGGACCCCGGTAACGCTAGGGAAGCACTGAAAGAAATTGAGTTAGATATTGCTGAAGGCGCTGATATGCTCATGGTAAAACCAGCTTTGGCATATATGGATATTATCTGGCGTGTTAAGGAAGCTACTAATTTACCTGTAGCAGCTTACAATGTGTCCGGTGAGTATGCAATGGTGAAGGCTGCGGCTTTAAATGGTTGGATTGATGAGCAGCGCGTTGTGATGGAAACTTTGACGGGCTTTAAAAGGGCTGGTGCTGATTTGATTTTGACTTACCACGCTAAAGATGCGGCTCGTTGGTTGTAATAAAGATATAATCTCACGCAAAGACGCAAATATCAGTTTAAGTGGCTTGGTGTTTGGGCGTGAGATTTTTTGTATTTTATTATTTGCTAAATAGATATCTCCAGGAATAAATGTAGAGACGTTCCATGGAACGTCTCTACAAGGGGTAGGAACAGCTTGATAATTTCTCCCCATAACTATCCATATATTACTGTTTGTCCAAGTCTTCAATTAGTT
>JAKOGY010000242.1 GCA_028658405.1 Dolichospermum sp. ST_sed8
GGGGTTGGGGGGATCTAAACGTTGTGGGGCAACTCTAGAAGACTTGTGTGTACACCGTAGCCTTTACAAGGGGAAGGGGGGATTAAGGGGGGTAAAAAATCACAACGTATTACTAAATTGCTAGAATGGAGTAATAAAATGAGAAAATTAACAACAAAATGAGTGAAGTAACAGCCAACTATGATGAATCATGGAAAGAAGCATTAAACGAATATTTTGAGAGTTTTTTATCTTTCTTCTTTCCGACAGTCTACGGATTAATTGACTGGGAAAAACCACCCGAACCACTAGATAAAGAACTGCAAGAAATTACAGCTTCATCAGAAACAGAAAACCGATTTGCAGATAAACTTTATAAAGTTTGGTTGCTAGATAAACAACAAATATGGATCTTGATTCATATTGAGATTCAAAGTCAATATGATGCGGACTTTCCTGAACGAATATTTATTTACAACTACCGGGCTTTTGATCTTTATCATAACAACGTACTTAGCCTAGCAATTTTAGGTGATGATAGACCAAATTGGCGACCTGATCGTTATCATTATGCTATTGGTGGTGGTGAAATTTTGCTTAAATTTCCCACTGTCAAACTTCTTGATTATGAATCCCGGCTGCATGAGTTAGAATTGAGTAACAACCCTTTTGCTATCATTACGACTGCACACCTAAAAACTAAGGCCACAACCAGTAATCTTACTGAACGGGAGCAATGGAAATGGAAGTTAATTAGAGAACTTTACGAACGGGGTTTAACAAAAGAACAAATAGTTAAACTGTTCAAAATCATTGATACAATGATGGCATTACCTAAGCATTTACAAACAGCATTAATTACTAAGGTTAAAAATTTCGAGGAGGAAAGAAAAATGCCTTTAGTTAGCCCGACAGAACAACTAGCAATGGAACGTGGTGAAATAATAGGTGAAGAAAGAGGTGAACAAAGAGGTGAACAAAGGCTAGTTATCCGACAAATTAATAAAAGATTTGGTGTAATTTCAGTTTCTCTAACTGAGAAAATACATCAATTATCTATTGAACAATTGGAGTTATTGGGTGAAGCTCTTTTGGATTTTTCTACTATAACTGAGTTGGAACAATGGTTAGAAAATACGATGTAGTTTGTTAGCTTTTAGCCTACCAGGGAATTAATTCCCTGGTTTTATAAAGTTAAAATCATAGAGTTAGGAGATTTTAGTTATGGCATTAGTGATTTTAGATGAGCAACTAGAAAGTATTCAGCTTTCAGATGAAGTCAGACAACAAGCTTTACAGAAAGCAAAGGAGGGTTATGTAATGACGTTATTAGAGGTAGGAGAAATTACTAGTGGTAGAGCTAGTAAAATTCTTGGTTTCTCTCGTTTAAAAGTAATAGAAATGATGAAAAAATGGGGTATTTCTATTTTTGATGATTCTCAAACTTTGGATGAATTACGTCAAGAAGTGGAACAAGCAGAGTTAACTTTAAATCAATAGAATTATTAAATGATAATCGTTTCTGACACTACACCAATTAGCGAGTTAGCCAAGGTGAATCATCTTGATTTATTAGCGAAACTTTTTGGTAAAGTTATAATTCCCCAGGGTGTATTTGATGAATTACAAATAGGTCAACATCCAGCAGCGCAGCTTGTACAAAATTTATCTTGGTTAGAGGTTATAAAAGTAAATAATCAACAATTGGTTCAGGAGTTACAAGAGTCTTTAAAATTAGATTTAGGAGAGTCAGAAGCTATCGCTTTAGCAGAAGAAATAGGGGCTTCTCAGTTGTTAATTGATGAAAAAGCAGCGCGAAAAGTTGCTATAGCTCGAAAATTACCTTTAATTGGGACTGTAGGAGTTTTATTATTGGCAAAGCGTCGAGGTTTATTGGATAGTGTTAAGAGTGTTTTGGATGAAATGCAAGCACAGGGAATGAGAATTTCTGACCGGCTCTATGTGCAGGTTTTGATTTTAGCACAGGAACAGAAGCCAGAATAAAAAAAGAAGTAGGGGATCTATTCAGGTAAAATAAAATCATAGAGTTAGGAGATTTTCACGTTATGCAAATTACAATTAATTTACCAGATAATTTAACAGATAAAATCCAGGATAAATTAGGTGATTTATCTAAAAAGATTCTGAATAAATTAGCTATAGAAGCTTTCCTAGAAGGATTTATTGATTTTGATGAATTTAGGCAGATGTTAGGTTTTCAGGATGATATCGCTTTTAAATCTTTTTTATTAGCAAATCTTCCTGTTCATTCTGGGGGAATACTTAATTTATATGGTGCTTGTGCTGGTATTGATTTTCCAGAAGATGATCTAGGAATTGCTGATGATATGAATGATGATTTAATTGGGGTTTTTGATGAGTAATTCTTTACTTATTTTATTTACTAATGTAAGTGGCTAGTTAAATAAATTGTCAGAATCAGGATATCCACCGATTAAAGGATTAACAGGATGAAAATAGAGATTTTATCAGTAGTTACCTATACCGGACTCAATTAGGTAATTAGCAATTTGGGTTATTAGTAACTCATCATGTGAGAGAGTTTAGCAGAATTGATGGGTTAAAAATTGAAGATTGGGAGGTGAAATAATGGGTAATTATCAGGGTTATCAAAAGTATCAAGATTCTGGTGTTGAGTGGTTGGGTGATATTCCTGAACATTGGAGAAGAAGTGTTTTTAGATATTATTTTGATATTCAATTAGGAAAAATGCTTCAAAATGAACCTCAATCTCCTAATGATGATGAGATTTCTTATTTAAAGGCTATTCACGTTCGATGGGATAAAGTTGATACTTATGAACTTCCTAAAATGTGGGCTTCACTAAGAGATAGAGAAAAATATTATGTTAAAAATGGCGACCTTTTGATTTGTGAAGGTGGAGAAGTTGGAAGAACTGCTTTATTAAAGGAAATACAAGAAGAGTGTATTATTCAAAATGCTTTACATAGAGTGCGACCATTAAAGCAATCAAGTGTCGATTATCTTAATTATTTAATGCGGCATATTGCAGATACAGGATGGTTTGATATTTTATGTAATAAATCTACAATTGCTCATTTAACAAGTGAAAAAGTAGGTGCTTTGGCTTTACCTCTACCCCCACTAAATGAACAACAAAAAATCGCTCAATTTCTCGACTATAAAACCAAACAAATAGACGAACTCATCAAAAAGAAAGAAACCCTCATTCAAAAACTCGACGAAAAACGCACCGCACTCATCAGTCACGCTGTCACCAAAGGACTAGATTCAAGCGTACAAATGAAAGATTCTGGTATTGAGTGGCTGGGTGATATTCCGAAGCATTGGAAATCTATAAGAATTAAATTTATTGGTGATATTAAATATGGATTGGGTGAACCTCCTGAACAAATGGATGATGGTTTACCAATTATTAGAGCAACAGATATTTATAGAGGAATAATTGATGGTTCTAAAGTACAAAGAGTAAATCCTGATAAAGTTCCTTGGTCAAGAAATCCAGAGCTTAAAGTAGGTGATATTCTAGTTGTAAGAAGTGGAGCTTATACAGGAGATTCTGCCATTGTATCAGATGAATGGGCTGGAGCAATTGCTGGTTACGATATGGTTTTAACTCCTACTAAATCTTACTCAAAATATATTGCTTTAAATTTATTAAGTAAACATATTTTAGAAGGTCAAATATATTTGGCAAAGAGTAGAGCAGCCCAGCCTCATTTGAATGCGGAAGAATTGGGTAATACGATTATCTGTCTTCCTCCTATAAAAGAACAAAAACAAATTGCAGAATATTTAGACCAAAAAACAGCCCAAATAGATCAACAAAAAGCCAAAATTAAAGAAGCAATAGAACTATTGAAAGAATATCGCACCTCCCTAATTACCAACGCCGTCACAGGTAAAATAGATGTAAGCCAAGTTGATATTCCCTAACCCCAGAAACCACAACCCCCAAAAGGACAATCACAATGAGTACAGAATATCACATCAAACTTATTCAAACAGGAAACACCCAAACCTTAACCCTCCCTCCAGAATTAACTCTATCAACAACAGAAGTAATTATCAGAGAAGATAACGGAAAACTAATCATAGAACCCTATAAGAAAAAATCTCTCCTAGAAACCTTTTCCACCTTAGATGACATTGAAGAAGATTTTCCCGATGTTGATGCAGGATTATTGCCCTTAGATGATATTGAATTGTAAAAATGTCTTATTTATACTTGTTAGATACAAACATATTCCCTAACCATAGAAACCACCATGACACAACAAACTTATCAACTCCCCCTAACCTTTGAGCAAATCCTTAATCTTGTTTTACAACTTCCCAAAAAAGAACAAGAAAAACTAATTCAAGAAATAGAGAAAACTTCTTTAAAAAATGAAGACAAAAATTTACTTACTGTTCTTGACAGAATCGGCAGAAATGCTCAAGCTAAAGGATTAACCGCAGAAATACTAGAAGAACTATTAGTAGATGAATCATAAACTCATTGTCATTGACACAAATATATTAATTAGTGCTGCCCTAAGTCCAGATGGAACAGCACGTAAAGCCCTAAATAAAGTCTATAAAGAGGTTAAAATTGCTCAAAGTGAGGAAACTTATCAAGAATTAAGTACACGAATTTACAAACATAAATTTGATAAATATATCTCAGACGCAGAACGACAAGAATTTTTGGATGTAGTCAATAAATACAGTCAATTCATAGAAATTACATCTCAAATAAATATCTGTAGAGATGCAGATGATAACAAATTTTTAGACCTTACTCAAGATACCAATGCCGAATTTTTAATTACAGGAGATCAAGACCTTTTATCACTCAAGGTTTTGCCCGAATATCAAAACAAAATTATTACTCCTAGAGAATTTATAACTCTCGATTGATTCACATTAATACTTTATAATCATGCACACAGAAATAAACTTTGAAAACATCATAGAAAAAGAACTCATTCAATACAGTGGCTATGAAAAAGGCAACGTCACCAACTACGACCCAGAAACCGCCCTTTTTCTCACAGAAATCATTAAATTTATCCAAGAAACTCAACCCAAACAATGACAAAATCTAGCCAAAACCAGCCCCAATGATGCCGAAAAAATCATCATAGATAGCCTCACCAAAGAACTCAAAAGCCGGGGAATGTTAGATGTTTTGAGAAACGGTTTTAAATGCTATGGTAAAACCTTTAAAATCGCCTATTTCCAGCCTAACACCGGCATGAACTCAGATACCTTGGAACTGTACCAAAAAAATCGCCTTACTGTTACCCGTCAAATCACCATCAAAACCGGACGTATTCCTGATATTCTCCTTAGTATCAACGGTTTACCCATTGCTACCATTGAATTAAAAAACCCCTTCACAGAACAAACTTACCAAAACGCCATCCATCAATATCAAAACGATAGAGACCCCAAAGATCCCCTATTTGTCTTTAAACAACGGTGCTTAGTCCATTTCGCAGTAGATACAGAACAAGTCTGGATGACCACCAAATTAGCTGGAGAAAGTACCTATTTTTTACCATTTAATCAGGGAAATAATCACGGTTCTGGTAATTCATTAGGAGACAATGAAGAATATCGCACCAGTTATTTGTGGTTAGAAGTATTACAAAAAGATAGCCTTTTAGATATCTTAGCCAAATTTCTACACATCAAAATTGAAGAAACCAAAATTACCACCGACACAGGTATTAAACATCAGAAAAAAGAAACCCTAATTTTCCCCCGTTATCATCAACTTGATGTGGTGCGGAAACTAATAAATCATACTAAAGAATATAAAGCCGGACATAATTATTTAATTCAACATTCCGCCGGTTCAGGAAAATCTAACTCTATTGCTTGGTTAGCACATCGGTTAGCAAATCTCCATGATCACCAAGATGAAAAAATATTTCATAGCGTTATTGTGATCACAGACCGCACTGTATTAGATCAACAATTACAAAATACTATTTATCAATTTGACCATAAAGCTGGAGTCGTGCAAAAAATTGATGAAAATACCCAACAATTAGCCACAGCTTTAAATGATGGTGTCCAAATTATTATTTCTACTATTCAAAAATTCCCCTTTATTACTAAAGCCATCGAGACTTTAGCCAAAAAAGGTAAAACCATAGATATTAATACTAAAAATAAACGTTTTGCTATTATTGTTGATGAGGCACATAGTTCACAAACCGGAGAAACCGCCACAGAATTGCGGAAGATTCTCAATAAAGAAGGTATTGAATCTGCGATCGCTTCCCAACTTTTAGAAGATGAAGAAGAGGATATAAGTGATGCAGCTAAAGCAGAATTATTAACAAAACAATTGACCCGTACAAAACAACCAAACTTGAGTTATTTCGCTTTTACCGCTACTCCCAAACATAAAACCCTCCTCCTATTTGATGAACCTGGAGAAAATGGTCAATCTCCTTTTCATCTTTACACCATGCGTCAAGCTATTGAAGAAAATTATATTAAAGATGTTTTGGCAAATTACACCTGCTATGAACGATATTATGAACTTGTTCGTACTTCAGAAGATGACCCAAATTTACCCCGTCGGCAAACAGCCAAAGCGATCGCTAGATTTGTAGAACTCCATCCCCACAACATCGCCGAAAAGGTAGAAATTATTATTGAACATTTTCGCAACCATACCCGCCATAAAATCGGCGGTAGGGCTAAAGCAATGGTTGTTACTCGTAGTCGTGAACACGCTGTAAAATATAAACTCGCTTTTGATAAATACATCAAAGACAAAGGTTATCAAGATATAAAATCTCTAGTAGCTTTTTCTGGTTCAATTACCCTCGATGAATTTCCAGATGAAACATTTACAGAAGCCAATATGAACGGCATCAAAACATCAGAAATTCCTGAAAAATTTGCCACAGAAGCCTATCAAGTCCTATTAGTTGCTAACAAATTTCAAACCGGATTTGACCAACCATTATTACATACAATGTTTGTAGACAAAAGACTGGATGGAGTTCAATCCGTGCAAACCTTATCTCGACTCAACCGCACCACTACAGGGAAAGATGATACCTTTGTCCTCGATTTCGTTAATAAACCAGAGGACATTTACAAAGCCTTTAAACCCTACTATGAAGAAACTCCCATTGGCGAAAATGCCGACCCACAACAGTTAAATGATTTATCCTATCAACTTTATCAATGGCAACTTTTTAGCCAGGATCATATTAACCAATGGTGTGAAATTTGGTTTCGTCCCAAAACTTCTTTAACTGGTAGTGAACACAAAAAATTAAATACTTTATTAGATCCTGTAGTTGATAGTTATTTGAAACTAGCAGAAACAGAAAAAGAAGAATTTAAAAACCAACTTACTAGCTTTCGTAATTTGTATTTATTTCTGTCCCAAATTATTCCTTATCAAGATTCAGAACTAGAAAAACTATATGCTTATGGACGTTTTTTACTGAAAAAATTACCCCGCAATCTGCAAACACCAAAAGTAGATTTATCTGGGGATATAGAACTAAAATTTTATCGTTTAGAAAAAATCAGTGCCGGGAAAATTGATTTAAACCCAGGACAAGCAGAACCATTATCAGGATCTACCGCAGTGGGAACCCGCAAACCAGATCAAGAAGTACCTCTATCTCAACTGATTAATGCTCTCAATGAAAGGTTTAGTACAGATTTTACCTTAGCAGATCAACTATTTTTTGAACAAATCACTGAAACAGCGATCGCTAATGAATCCATCAAACAAGCAGCCCAGGTAAACACAAAAGAAAACTTTGCCCCTGTTCTAGATCAACATCTGGAAGACCTTTTTCTTGAACGCATGGATGGTAACGAAAAAATATTTATGGAATTCATGAATAACGAAGAATTTAAAGCAATAGTATTTGAAAAATTATTATCTAGTATTTATGAAACTATTAAAAGGGAAAAATCGTGATCATAGCCCCCTCTCGAAGAGCCTACGGTGTACACACATCTTTAGACAGGATGCTAAACGTTATCCGATCCCCCTAAATCCCCCTTAAAAAGGGGGACTTTGAAGAATTCAGCCCCCCTTTTTAAGGGGGGTTGGGGGGATCTAAACGTTGTGGGGCAACTCTTGAA
>JAKOGY010000243.1 GCA_028658405.1 Dolichospermum sp. ST_sed8
ACATAAAAATTTAAAGGTATGTAAAGAAAAGTAAAATCTCCCAAAACCTCTTCACTCTTGCCTCTTGCCTTTTGCCTCTTGCATTGCATAACGACAATTTTCAATGCTAACCTACTTATATGATATATGAAAAAACTTTTAATTACAGGTGTTAGTGGTTTTTTAGGTTGGCATCTTGGTCAATTAGCGCAGCTAGAATGGGAAGTTTATGGTACATATCATAGCCATTTTCTAGAAGTTCCTGATATTAAAATGGTGAAGGTTAATTTAACAGACTTTCAGGAATTAAAAGGGATATTTAATGATATCAAACCGGATGCAGTAATTCACACCGCTGCCCAATCTCAACCAAATTATTGTCAACTTCATTCCCAGGAATCTTATAAAATCAATGTTACAGCCTCTTGTGATATTGCGGGACTTTGTGCTGATAATTCTTTACCTTTAGTTTTTACTTCTACCGATTTAGTTTTTGATGGTTTAAATGCACCTTATCAAGAAATAGATCAAGTATCACCTGTTAATATTTACGGTGAGCAAAAAGTCGAAGCTGAAGTAGGTATATTAAAAGTATATCCCCAAGCGGCTATTTGTCGAATGCCGTTAATGTTTGGCAGGGAAACACCCACAGCTAAAAGCTTTATTCAGCAATTTATCCAAATATTGAAAGACGGAAAAGAACTAAGTTTATTTATAGATGAATTTCGCACTCCGGTTAGTGCAAATACAGCCGCGAAAGGGTTATTATTAGCTTTAGAAAAGGTTAATGGGAGCATTCATTTAGGTGGAAAAGAGAGAATTTCCCGTTATGAATTTGGGAAAATATTAGTTGAAATCTTACAACTTCCAAATGATAAATTAAAATCCTGTTTTCAGGCAGATATAAAAATGGCAGTTAGAAATATTAAAATCTACCTGTTAGGGTCTGTTAGCGAAGCATAACGCCCCATGCAAAGTCGTTTTTAAAGTTTTTTGCCTGAGATTATGGACGGGGAGTATAGCTGACACCATACTCCTGTCTTTTTTAAACTGTGACTGGTTGACGAACTTCTACGGCTTCTCCAGTTAAACTGAAAGCCCGAACTTCGTTAATTTTGACTTTGACTATTTGCCCTTTTAGGTGATTAATATCACCAGTAAAGAAGGTGAGACGATTTCCCCCTGTTCTTCCCATGACCTGATTTGTGTCTTTGGTATTTTGTGCTTCTACTAATACTTCTTCAATGCGGCCAAAGTACCGTTGGGATCTTTCTGCTGCTTTGATATTAACTAAATGATTTAATCTTTGCAAGCGATCGCTTTTTACTTCTTCACTGAGTTGATGATCCCACAAAGCCGCAGGTGTGCTGGGACGGGGTGAATAAGCCGCAGTATTCACTAAATCAAAACCAATATCTTCGACCAATTTTAAAGTATTTTCAAACTGTGTTTCTGTTTCACCAGGAAAACCCACAATCGCATCAGCACTTATTGACGCATCTGGCATATACCGCCTAATAGTATCAATAATCCGGCGATATTTTTCGTGAGTATAACCCCGTGACATGGCTTTTAAAAGCTCATTATCCCCAGATTGAAAGGGAATATGAAAATGTTCGCAAACTTTGGGCAAATCTGCACAAGCTTTAATTAATCTTTCTGTAAAATAACGGGGGTGACTGGTGGCAAATCTAATTCGTTCAATTCCCGGTACATCATGGACGAAATAGAGTAAATCTGTCAAAGTGTGCAAGTGACGACCTTCGGGGGTAGAACCAGGTAAATCACGCCCGTAAGCGTCAATATTTTGACCCAGGAGAGTAATTTCTTTATAACCTTGTCTTGCTAACTGTTCGATTTCCGTACGAATTGATTCTGGGGTGCGAGACTGTTCTACACCGCGCACGTTGGGAACTACGCAATAAGTACAACGTTCGTTACAGCCATAAATAATATTTACCCAAGCTGTGACTTGACTATCTCGACGGGGTTGGGTGATATCTTCAAAAATGTGAACTTCTTCGGTAGCGACAACTTGATTACCTGCAAAAACCGACTCTAGTAAATCTTTGAGACGGTTAGCGTGTTGGGGTCCCATGACTAAATCCAATTCTGGCACCCGTCGCAGTAAGGCCTCTCCTTCTTGTTGGGCAACACAACCAGCAACAATCAATGTTAAATCAGGTTGTTCTTGTTTGCGTTTGGCTTGTCTACCTAAATAAGAATATACTTTCTGTTCCGCATTATCCCGAATGGTGCAGGTGTTGTAAAGGATTACATCTGCTTGATTTGGGTCGTCTGACCACTCAAAGCCCATGTCTTCTAAGATGCCAGCCATGCGCTCGGAGTCGGCTTTATTCATCTGGCAACCGAAGGTAATAATATGATAATGGCGTTTAGTGGTCATTGGGAATTACGCTTAGTTAGTAATGTATATCAGGTCTGTTGTCTATTCTATCTTAGGATCGTGGATTTAATTTGTCTGAATCAGGATGTCCAGGATTTACAAGATGAAATTGAGTTTTTACAGACAATTTCCACTTTCTCATATATAATAGTAGATTGTGTTGAATTAAAGCCAGACCATGCCTAAATTAAAGACTCGCAAGGCTGCGGCGAAGAGATTCCGCGTCACCGGTACCGGTAAAATCGTCCGCCGTAAACCGTTCAAAAACCACTTGTTAGAGCATAAATCCTCTAGCAAAAAGAGCAATATGTCCAAAATGGCAATTGTTCATGAAACGGACGAACCTAACGTGCGTTTAATGCTTCCATATTTGTAAAAGATCACAGGTAATAAGATATGACTCGGGTAAAACGCGGTAATGTAGCTCGTAAACGCCGCAATAAAATTCTCAAATTAGCTAAAGGTTTCCGTGGTTCTCACTCAACTTTGTTTAGAACCGCTAACCAACAGGTAATGAAGGCGCTTCGCAGTGCTTACCGCGATCGCAAAAAGAAAAAGCGCGATTTTCGCCGTCTGTGGATAGCGCGGATTAACGCAGCCTCTAGACAACACGGCTTAAGCTACAGCCGCTTGATTGGCAATTTGAAAAAGGCCAATGTGGAACTAAACCGCAAAATGTTGGCACAATTGGCAATTCTTGATCCTGCAAGCTTTGCTAAAATTGCGGAACTGGCAAATTCAGTTAACGGATAAAGGTGGGAACGGATGGATAACGGATGTAACAGATGGCCGCTTCGGAGCATTGAAAATTAAAAATCAAGAAACTTTTTGGCATTTTTAATTGGAGTAAAACGTAGGGCGATTATGAACAAGTTACATCTGGTATTATCCGCTACCTTATCTTTGATTTTCTCTCTGTTTTTTCTCAGTGGAAACTTAACTGCATCTGCCGCGACAATGGCGGAAATTCAGCAACGAGGCTACTTACAGATTGCAGTTAAGGATAATCTTCGTCCTTTAGGATTTAGGGATGATCAGGGCAATTTACAAGGGTTAGAAATTGATTTAGCCAAACGTTTAGCCAGTGATTTGTTGGGTAAAGCTGAGGCTGTTAAATTGCAATCGGTAGCTAATAGCGATCGCTTGCCTGTAGTATTTAATCATCAAGTTGATTTAGCTATTGCTGGAGTCACAGCCACAGAATCACGTTCTCGGATTGTTAGCTTCAGTGTTCCTTACTATTATGATGCTGCGGCAATAGTTACAAAAAGTGCCTCTATTCAGGAACTAAAAGATTTAGGGAAACGCAAAATAGCTGTTCTTAATAACTCTAGCACGATTGGATACTTGAAATATTTTACACCATCTGCTGAATTAGTCGGTGTAAATTCTTATGCCCAAGGGTGGGAAAAAATAGCAAGTAATCAAGTAGATGCTTTTGCTGCTGATATCAGCGTTCTTAGTGGTTGGGTGCAAGCAAATTCCCAGTACCGCATACTGCCAACTAAATTATCAGCGCAGCCATTATCCGTAACCATGCCTAAAGGATTGCAATATGATGAGTTAAGACGCGAAGTGAATGAAGCGATCGCTCGTTATACAGTTACAGGTTGGCTGAAAGAACGGATAGAACATTGGGGATTGTAGTAATTTAGTGAGAAATATAGAACCTAATAACTGATAATAGAGAGAGTATTTTAATAATTTGTATTTGTAGAAAATGGATAGCAATTTAGTCGTCGTTTATCTGTCAATTTTTGTTGGTTTACTTGCATTTGCAGGTGTGAGCGTTTTTCGTGAAGTATTTAAAACCCAGAAACTTGAAAGCTCACTGAATAAGTTGAAAAACAAATTAACTAAAGAAAAAGGTACGGCTCAAGAATATTACGAATTAGCTAGTATCTATTCAGAAAAAAAAGTATTTAGCCAAGCCATACCTCTATTTCAAAAATCCCTAAAAGCAGCCCAAGAAGAGGGAGAAGAATCTATTGCTCCTATTTACAACGGCTTAGGATATGTTTATTTTGCTCAAGAGCAATATGACTTAGCAATTCGTAATTATAAAGAAGCCATCAAATTGAATCCAGATTATGTATCAGCCCTAAATAATCTCGGACACGCTTATGAGAAGAAAAAATTGAATGCTCCAGCTTTAGAAATGTACGAAGCAACACTCAAACTTTCACCCAATAACCTCGTAGCTAAACGTCGGGCTGAATCTTTACGTCGTTTAGTTTCTATATAGATTGTAAAGACGTTCTATGGAACGTCTTTATCAATAAAATATCAAGAATTATTAAACGCGGATAAACGCGGATAAACGCAGATAATAATGCGTCAATTAAATTAGTTTATTTATTAATATAACTCTCTTAATCTTACGGTTTCTCATCTTTAGTTGAGGAATCAATAAATGTACTTTTTGGAAAAATGTGCAAGATGATTAAGAGGCTAAATCTTTTTTACCAGCTAACTATTACCATTATTATTTTCATTAACATATTTATCGGATTTCCTAATATCGTATTGGCTCAGGAAACAGTAATTTCTCATCCTCTTAACCCCTTAACAGAGACAGAGATTAATACAGCAGTTACCATAGTTAAAGAACAAAAAAATCTCAGTGAAACCGCAATTTTTCCCATAATTACCTTACAAGAACCTGATAAAAAAGAAGTTTTAAATTTTACACCTGGTAAATCATTTCTCCGCCAGGTTTTTTTGCAAGTTTATGAAATCGAACTTAACAAAACCTTTACAGGAACAGTTAATTTAAATACTAAAAATATCACTTCTTGGCAAGAAATACCTCACGGACAACCAGCTATTTCATCAGCAGATTATGCAATAGCGAGGGACGTAGTAAAATCAGATTTGCGTTGGCAAATAGCCATGCAGAAACGCGGAATTAAAGATTTTGAAAATGTAGAAATTAATTGTTGGGGAGCAGGAATATTAACTGATAAAGAAGCCAAATCTGGTAATCGAATTTGTCGAGCATTATCTTATTATCAAGGTAAACATTGGAATTTCTATGCCCGTCCCATAGAAGGTGTTTTAGTTACAGTCAATTTAAATAAAAGTGAAGTTGATACTTTTGTTGATAATGGGATAGTTCCTATTTCTCAAGAGAATTGGGATTATGATATTCATGCTTTTAATCGCCTAATTACACCACCAAAACCATTAAATATCAATCAACCAGAAGGAACAAGTTTCAAAATTCAAGGTAATGAAATTAATTGGCAAGGTTGGAAATTTCGTTATTTAATGCACCCCCGCGAGGGCTTAGTTTTATATCTTGTTAAATATCACGATGGTGAAAAAGATAGATCAATTTTATATCGTGGTAGTCTTTCAGAAATGGCAGTTCCTTATGGTGATCCTCAGCCAAATTGGTCATTTCGTAATGCCTTTGATGTGGGAGAATATAATCTCGGTTCATTAGCAAACAAACTAGAATTAGGTAAAGAAATTCCTGAAAATGGCGTTTTATTAAATACAGTATTTGCTAATAGTGAAGGAGAAGCTTTCACTATACCAGGATTAGTTGGTATCTATGAAAGAGATAATGGTGTTCTCTGGAAACATTTTAATTACAGAAATCAAAAAAATTATATCCGTCGTAATCGTGAACTAGTCATGAAAATGATTACAACAGTTGACAACTATGATTACAGTATCAATTGGATATTCCGCCAAGACGGTACGTTAGAGGTAGAAAATGAATTAACAGGTATTGATTTAGTTCAAGGAACAGCAAATACAAAACAAAGTGAAAATAAATCTTTTGGCAGACTATTAGCTAAAAATATCTTTGGAGTAAATCACCAGCATTTCTTTAACTATCGCTTAGATTTAGATATAGATGGACAAGCTAATTCTGTGATGGAAATGAATGTAGAAGCGGTGCCAATAGGTGATAAAAACCCGTTAGGAAATGCCATAACTGTAGAAGATACACTACTAAAAACTGAAAAATCTGCCGTCCGTGATTTGGATATTAAACATAGTCGAGAATGGATGATTGCTAGTGCAGATAAACAGAATAATTTAGGTGTTCCTCCTGGATATATATTAATGCCAGCAGGGAATACAATTTTGTATGCAGTAGAAGGTGCAAATATTCGGAAAAAAGCAGGTTTTGCGACTCATCATTTTTGGGTGACAAAATATAAATATGGTGAAATGTATGCAGGGGGAGATTATCCCAATCAAACACAATTGGGGGCAGGTTTACCCAAATATATTGCTGATAATGAATCTTTGAATAGTGAAGATATAGTTGTGTGGTACACAATGGGAATAACTCATATTCCCCGTCCAGAAGATTGGCCAGTTATGCCAACTCACAGCGTTGGGTTTAAGTTGATGCCCAGGGGATTTTTTAATAGGAATCCGGTAATTAATTTAGGTGAGTAGATTCAAGTCTTAGTTTCAATCTTAAATATGTCTATGGTAGGGGCAGGTTGTAGAGAAGATTTCGATTGTACTGGACAACTTTTTTAGCCCTGTCCCTACCTTGAGGTGTAGTTTTAGCTCTCTCCTGTTTTTTGAATGGTTTCAATCACTGCTAAACCTATACTAGAAGCGGCGATTAGCATGATTGGTGCTGCTAGAAAGGCAATGGTAAGCATCCGAAGAGCTTGGTCAAAAAATATATAGGTGGTCATTTGTTCACCTTCTGAACTTTATACAGCTACTGGTACTATCTAATTCTTTTTCACAGCCGGGTGGCTGAATTCCTTGTAATAGTATCTTAACAAAACTTTAGATATTTCACGACATGATGACAAAGTTTTATTAGTGAACTACCCATACTGACCTGACGGTACAGTGTGGGCTTCCTGCCCAGCAGAAAGCGCAGTAGTAGATTTCTTTCGTCCTCTATTACTCCGACTTACATCTGGACGACAGGCTTCTTGATGAAGTTGTTCATGGGGGAAACCCCCAAGACCACACTTCATCGCTTTATCCCCCGTTCCAGAGGTCATAATTCGTAGTCCCTCATCTCTGAGGTTTATTGCTGCATTAATATCTCTATCATGTCTAGCCTGGCACTTTTCACAAGTCCAAAATCTGATATCTAGCGGTAAACTCCCCACTTGATTAAGGCAGACATGACAAGTCTTTGATGAAGGAAAGAATCTATCAACTTCTTGATAAATCTTCCCTTCGTTTTCTGCTTTGTATTTCAGCATGGTACAAAACATTCCCCAGCCAACCTGTTGAATAGACTTGGCTAGACAGTGATTGTGCATCATGCCTTTAACATGAAGATTTTCTACCACAATAACTTGGTTTTCGTTAACTATCCTACGAGATAGTTTATGGAGAAAATCTTCTCTGCAATTAGTTATTTTTCTATGAACTCTAGCAACTTTCTTTCTAGCTTTATTTCGGTTACTAGAGCCTTTTTGTTTTCTAGATAATTGCTGCTGTTTTATTTTTAAGTTTTTATCGTGTTTATTCAGTATCCGAGGATTATCAAACTTAGAACCATCGCTGGTAATTGCAAAATGAGTTAGCCCTAGATCAATACCTATTGCTTTGCCCTCTGCAATTGATTCTGGTTTTTGTTTACCATCTTCAAACAAAATAGCAGCAAAATATTGTTCACTACAATTTTTGGTGATGGTTACAGTTTTAATTTTCCCTTCAATCTCTCGGTGAATGATTGCCGATACTTTTCCTATTTTTGGTAGGATTAA
>JAKOGY010000244.1 GCA_028658405.1 Dolichospermum sp. ST_sed8
TTGACCATTGTTCACCCAGGTAGCAGATTGAAATTTATTAGTAGTACCATTCTTCCAAATCTCAATTAAATCAGCAACTCCATCGCTGTTAAAATCTCCAGTCAGATATTGTGTGGTAGCTTCATAATTACCTATGGAACTAGTCAGAAATCCTACACTAAACGAACCTAGACCATTATTGTTCCAGGTAGTAGCGGTATATTTATTAGTAACCGTATTCTGCGAAATCTGAATTAAATCAGCGAATCCATCGTTATTAACATCTGCATTCAGGTATTTTGTGTTAGCAGCAAAATTACCTATATTAGTGGTCTCTGGTCCTATGTTGAAAGAACCTTGACCATTGTTCACCCAGGTAGCAGATTGAAATTTATTAGTAGTACCATTCTTCCAAATCTCAATTAAATCAGCAAATCCATCATTATTAACATCTAGACTAAGATATCGTGTAGTAGTTTCATAATTACCTACCACACTAGGCACAAGTGATAAACTGAAAGAACCAGAACCATTATTGATAGACGTATTAGCGTTATATTTGAGGTCACCAGTAGAACCCGAAATCTGAATTAAATCAGCAACTCCATCATTATTAAAATCTCCAGTTAGATATTGTGTGGTAGTTGCAGAACTACCTACATTACTAGTCACAAATCCTGGAGTGAAAAAACCTTTTACCATGAGAACGCACCTTTTATCTGGTAGGGAAAGTTAGCTTATTTATATTTTCGACTTAGAGATTTCCAAACAATAAAATGTCCAATTTCATCCAGTGATTTATCTACCCACTTTAGAGATTGGAACATTTTTTAATTGGAAATTGCAAGTCTATTAATTAAGCGTGATTCTATCATAGCTAGATTGCAAAATGCAATAAGCTGTAGAAAGTATTTTTGTATAGTACAGCACTTTTTTTGTTAAACGACCACATCTAAATATCCAAAATGTTTACGGGGTAAGGTTTATAGGATTTAATTTTTTACCCAACTGTTGAGCAAACTGCTGTAAATCTGTTTAGAGGTAGGAGTAATTCATGATTATATAAAAAACTCGATAAGTACCCAAATAAAATTAATTATCCATTTTCAAACAGGATAGAAATCTCTGTATTCCTTCACTGTTGATTGTTCTGTCCAGAACCATGTCATTGGTTACCAGTCACCCTCTTCTATCACTCCAAGTAAAGGAAACAAAAAATTGGCGTTGCGGCTAAAAGCAAAAAAGCAACGCCCGTTTTATTACGTTGTATACTCTGCGTTAATTTTCACATAATCATAACTGAGATCACAACCCCAAGCCTTACCGCTACCATGACCATTACCGACACCAACAGCAATTAACACCGTGTCTGATTGCAGATATTCACCATTAGCTGCTGCTTTCAAATATGCACTAGCTGCGGCTTTATCAAAAGGTAAAGGTTGACCATTTTCAAACAGTAAAATATCCCCTAATTTAACTGAGAGGTTTTCCTGTTCAAAAGGGACTCCAGCCCGGCCAGCCGCCGCTGCAATCCGTCCCCAGTTGGGATCATGACCGAAAATTGCAGCTTTGACCAAAGATGAACCAGCAATGGTTTTAGCGATTTGTCGAGCTGATAATTCATCATGAGCGCCTATTACTTGGACCTCTATTAAACAGGTTGCACCTTCGCCATCACGAGCGATCGCTTTTGCCAAAAACTGACATACTTCTGTGAGCATGGCTTCTAACTTCTGGGCTTCTGCACCCATTTCTGTAATTGCGGGAGTCCGAGACTGACCATTTGCTAAAGCAATTAAACAATCATTTGTACTCGTATCACCATCAACAGTGATAGAATTGAAGCTTCTATCTGCTGCTCTAGTTAACATTTGTTGCCAAAGCGTAGAAGATACCGCCGCATCACAGGTAACAAAGGCTAACATTGTCGCCATGTTGGGGTGAATCATCCCTGAACCTTTCGCAATTCCACCAATTCTCACCGGACGGTCATGGATAGTGGTTTCTAAAGCGATGGATTTTTTAACTAAATCGGTAGTAATAATTGCCCCTGCGGCTGCGTCTGAGCCTGTTTCCGAAAGCGCAGCAACGACTTGAGGAATACCACCCCGCAAGATATCCATTTTAATCCGTTGACCAATTACCCCTGTAGAAGCCAATAAAATGGATTCCGGGTTAATACCTAATTCTTTACCTAACAAGTCTGCACTTTCTTGGGCATCCTTAATACCTTGTTCACCTGTTGCGGCGTTAGCTTGTCCCGCATTGCAAAGAATTGCCCTAGCACTATGTTTCCCTTGTAATACTTGCTGGCAGTAATCTACACAGGCTGCTTTAACCTGACTAGTGGTAAATACACCTGCGGCGATCGCCTCGACATCTGATACTATTAAGGCTAAATCCGGTAATCCTGAAGCTTTTAGTCCTGCTGTAATTCCCGCTGCTTTATAGCCCCGTGCTGCTGTCACACCACCAGTAATAATTTGCCAATCTGCCATAATTTTGCTCACAATTATATATTTTATGTCTACTCACCGCGACTTATCCCCAGTCGGTCTTCTGTCAGTGTTGAGTATTTGTGTCTATTGTGAGTTTATCTGTTGTTGCCAATCTTTGTTTCAGATTAAACCCAAAACAAATAAAAGAGAGCCACTTGGATAGCTCTCTAAAAATCATCAAGGTGCATCTACTTAGCACATTATATGATTCTAGCACCAAGGGGTTAAACCCCCTATTTTTTATTTTGTGTAATTCTCTATGCCCTATATAAAGAAAGAGAGCCAATCTAAACTAGCTCTCCCAATAATCAAGTTGCGTCTTATTACCACATTATACCACCATTAGGGTGAGGGGTGTCACCCTACACTGATACATTGAGTTTCTCTTCAATCAATTGATTGGTGAGTTTGGGTTCTGCGCGTTTATCGGTTTTTTTGAGAACTTGTCCCACGAAAAAGCCTTTAAGGTTGGTGTTACCTTTGCGATATTTTTCAACTTGTTGGGGGTTAGCAGTAATAATTTCATCAACGATTGCTTCAAGAATGGTACGATCTGAAATCAGTTCTTGACCCGCAAAAGCTACTTCTGGAGAAACACCATTTAATAAATCTGTGAGTTTTTCCTTAGCTTGTCCGTTACTGATTTTACCAGTTTCAATGCGAGTAATCACATCAGCTAGGTTAACCGCAGTCAGTTTAATTTCGGAGATGGTGAGTTTTTGTTTATTTAAGTAACCAGCGATATCTTGAGTAATCCAGTTAGCCGCAGCTTTAGGATTTGCACCTTGAGCGATCGCACTTTCAAAATAGTCTGCAACTGGTTTATCCTCAGTTAACACCCTTGTATCATAAGCAGAAAGTCCCAACTCATTTTCATAATGGTGGCGTTTATAGGCGGGTAATTCTGGTAATTGATTTAACCATGAGTCCAATTCTGCTTGGGTGACTTCAATGGGGGCTAAATCTGGTTCTGGGAAGTAACGATAATCACTAGAACCCTCTTTTATCCGCATACTACTTGTGCGTTGTGAACCTTCTTCCCACAGACGTGTTTCTTGAACAATTTTTTCTCCTGATTCAATAGCAGCTATTTGACGTTCAATTTCATAATCAATTGCTTTTTGAATCGCACTAAAGGAGTTCATATTCTTAATTTCTACCTTAGTACCAAATTGCTCTCGTCCCACCGGACGCACAGAAATATTCACATCACAACGGAGAGAACCTTCTTGCATATTCCCATCACTGACACCAAGATAGCGCACAATCCGGCGTAATTCTTGGGCATATTCAGCCGCTTCTTGTCCAGTTCGCAAATCAGGTTCAGAAACAATTTCCACCAAGGGAATACCAGCACGGTTGTAATCTACGAGCGAATAGGTAGAACCGGAAAGCCTATCACTACCTGCGTGGACGAGTTTTCCTGCATCCTCTTCCATGTGTAAGCGGGTGATACCAATACGTTTTCGGGTGGGATTTCCCGCATCATCTACCAATTCAATTTCTATCCAACCATGTTCGGCTATGGGTAAATCATATTGCGAAATTTGGTAATTTTTGGGTAAATCAGGATAAAAATATTGTTTGCGGTCAAATTTACTATACCGAGCGATTTGACAATTTAAAGCCAAACCAGTTTTCACGGCGTATTCGAGAACTTTGGCGTTAAGTACAGGTAAAACTCCTGGTAAACCCATACAAACTGGGTCAATGTTAGTATTGGGGTCAGCACCAAAAGCAGTAGAACTGTTGGAGAAAATTTTGGTGTTGGTACTGAGTTGACAATGGGTTTCTAGGCCAATAATCGCTTCGTATTCAGTTTTTACAGGTGTAGCTGTGGTCATATCCAGATTTACGGTTTTTACTCTTTGGTACTATTTTAGATTACGGGTAGGGCGATCGCGCTATTCTGTGAGATTATCAAGTTTAGACAGTATTCTTAAACCTGCTTCTGGGTTTCCTGTGACAGTCATTGCTTTAAATCGGGTATAAGCATCAAATTCTGCTAAAGCTATAGTAGAAAGTTCTTCAATTAGCTTATTTACACTTATGCCTCTGGTTTGTGCCAGTTCTTTTAATCTGAGGTGTTTTTCGTTGGGTAAGCGAATAGTTAAAGTAGCCATTTTTTGTTTAACTCCTAATAATTTCTTCGGGTCTTAATATTGATAAATTAGGAAATACAAGTTCAGCATTTTGGAAGTCTTTAACATTTTTGGTGACAATAATTTGAGCATTACCAGCAACAGCTAATTCAATTAATTGGTTGTCAGCTTCGTCTTTTAAATTAGGTCTCCATAAGTAGTAAATTGATATCCATTGACTGATACTCATGAATGAAGCGAGTAAAGTATAAATTTCTCCGCTAGTTAGAGAACATTTGCTAATAATTTCTTCTCGCTGCATGACTGATTCATACTCTAAAAATAAAGCATTTCCCATCAAAGGCTGATATTCGCCTTTTAAACAGCGTCGAATTATTTCTCGACTAGAACCTTTTGATCCAATAAGCGCACTAATGAAAACGCTCGTATCCACCACAATTTTAATCGCCATGTGGATATGATAGCATATATGCTGCCATAAGAGAAAATTTTGGTGTTGGTACTGAGTTGAAAATGGGTATCTAGTCCAATAATTGCTTCCTATTCGATTAAGGGTAAGGATATCTGCTTGCAGCAGCGCTTCGCTATCGCGCTATTCTGTGAGATTATCAAGTTTAGACAGTATTCTTAAATCTGCTTCTGGGTTTCCTGTGACAACCATTGCTTTAAATCGGGTATAAGCATCAAATTCTGCTAAAGCTATAGTAGAAATAAAATATAATTAAAACTTATAAAAATATAATAATACTTTTAATATTCATAACTCATCATAATTCAACTTTAGATTTTCTTAATAATTAATTGAGAATTATTTTTATTTAGCAACGAGCTTGCAATACTTTCGGCGATTTGCTATAATCATGGAGATTTTCATAATTGGGTTTATATTGTCAATTTTGTGTGTGTCTGACAAGATGATCTTCAGAACCCTTTATTTATAGTCGTTTCAGAAATCAATCCCTAAAAATAATACAAAACTTCATAAATTAGCAGCAATTTTCGAGAGAAATTTGGACAAAAATTAGCCAAGAAATTATGGAAGTTGACTGGGAGAAAAATGTACTGTTGACACCAATGAATGAAATTATATTATTTTTTGAGGTAAAAATATGCAAACTTTAAGCACAAATAGCTTAAAAAAAATATATAAATCAGACTATTTAGCCTGGTATGAAATGACTTTGGAACAAATAAAAAATAATCAATTAAATGATATAGATTTAGATAGTTTAAGTGAAATTTTAGAAAATTTGGTTAGAGATACTAAACGCAGTGGAGAAAGTTATTTAAGACAAATTATCATCCATTTATTATTAATTGAATATTGGGAAGCAGAAAGCATAAATCGTCGTCATTGGGCGGCGGAAATTGTTAATTTTCGTAGTGAGTTAGAAACAGATATGACTACGAATTTAAGAAAACACCTAAATGAAGAAAAAGAAAATAATTATCAAAAAGCTATTAAGTATGTGATAGCAAAAACAGGATTGAAGAAAAACATTTTTCCTGTTCAATGTCCTTATACTTTAGAACAGTTAATTGATGGTGATTGGTTTTCTGATACTATTAATATTGAATTTTAAATGTTTATTGATGATTTCTGAATTTTGCTATAATAGTTGTAGTGAGTAGGAGATGAATAATAATGTCAGAAAAAACTTTTGATATTGCTTACTTATCTGATAATTTACTTGAATTATGATCAGATATCCAAAATAATATGGAAATTACCTTAACTCGTCAAGGCGTTCCTTGGGCGAAAGTTTTACCTATTTCTCCAGAAAACCCTACAGTGGAAAAAGTGGGTTTAAATCAGAACAAGAAGGAAGGAGTTTTAGAGCCAAGAATTGCGGGTTTTTGGCAAGGACAGGTGAAGATTGCTGATGATTTTGATGATATTTCAGAAGAAGTGATTGCTGCTTTTTATGGGGAAGAATAATGAATTTTCTATTAGATACTCATATTCTGTTATGGTTTTTAGAAAATAATTTATGGTAAAGTTTTGTATAGATTTATTCAGGAAATCGCCAATTTTCGATTTGCAAATTAGGCACTCTTTGAAATTCTCGCACATTGGAAGTGACAATCATCAGATTATGACTTAGTGCTGTTGCAGCAATGAGTACATCATAAGAACCAATAGGAGAACCTGCTATTTTAAGAATACTTCTAATTTCCGCAGCTTTTTCTGCTTCTTGTGAAGTAAAATTTAAAACTGTAATTGAGATTAAAAATGTTTCAATTAAAGGCTGAATTTTGATTGCTTTTGCTGGATTAATTGCTAATCCATATTTTATTTCCATCACTGTTAAAGATGAAATAAAAAGATCCGTAGGAGAAATTAATTTAATTTGCTTTAATGTATTTTGTTCTCCTTTGACAAAATCACTAACTACGCAAGTATCGAGTAAATAAGCCATGATTAAAATTCTATTTCTTTAGGTGGTAATAGTTCATCTCGATAAGATTCAAAGATAATATTTTCTGCTATACCTTGATGCTGGATAATTATTTCTGGCCAAGCAGTGGGTTTAGTTTGTAAGAATGTCACAAAAACATAACTTTCGGTAATTCCTTGGGGTGTTTCAGAAAGTTCTATTTTGCCGTTTTTATAGATTCCTTGAATGGTTTGCAACATAGATTTTTTTCATGATTACATTTTAATTATTTTAACATTATAGTGACAATAGGGGTAGGGGTTTAGCATTGCTAAACCCCTACATATCGCATCAATGATAAGGCTGATGTAGAGACGTTTCATGAAACATCTCTACAATCTGGTTTAGCTCAATGATACCAGAAACTACACTAGGTCAGTAGTAAAGTTACTGAGTCCCAAAGTACCGGCTAAACCTGTCACCTCGATGATGGCATCTTTAGTAGGATCAAAGCCTGCTGTAGCATCATTAATACCCACAAAGGTACGGCTACCAAAGGAGAATTGAGCAGCAGAGTTAGCTGTAAAAGTAGTGTTAGTTAACTTAGCAGTAATGCCGGCTGTATCAAGTGTTGCAACAGTTTCCACATTATTGAATACCGAGCGTGCAGTGGAAACTCGGAATTTATCAAAATCCGTAGTCTTGAAATCGGTAATAATATCAAAGCTGTTGAAGACGGAATCACCTAAATTGCGGTAGTCAAAACGGTCTCGTCCCGCACCCCCAGTTAAAGTATCTTGTCCAAGTCCCCCGGTTAGGATGTCATTACTATTATTGTCGTTTAAGAACACCTGAGCCATTAGACTATTGTCGTTAGCCCAAGATCCTTTTTCTTGGCGGAGGAAGTCATCTGTTCCCTTACCATTGAAATCTCCAACCATGAGATTGGTGTTATTGCCGTTAAAAATCCCTGGATTGGACAAATCTGCTTGTTGGCTAAAAGTTCCATTCCCATTGGACAAGAACACCTGAGCCATCAAACCATTGTCGTTAG
>JAKOGY010000245.1 GCA_028658405.1 Dolichospermum sp. ST_sed8
GTGTCATTATTTCAATCTCATGTTTTTAAACATGAGTTTTTCCTGTTCCGGTGTGCCTATTCCCTGTTCCCTCTGAAAATTTATGGTTTCACCAATCACTGCTACTATTCTCATCCCAGACTTGCAATTTCAATTCTTGTAAATAGGTTAATCCATTTTGAATTTGTGCTTCTGTTCCTTGTAAATCTAAATCAAACCAACCATCCCCTACAGCATTATGTCCGAGAATTGCGGCTTTGATATTCACAATCAAGCCATATTCTGAAACTAGGCGAGAAATTACAGGTTCTTGATGATGATCTTGGGAAATTCTGACGCGGATTCTCTTATTTGTCAGGGTATTTTCACTACTCATAACAACTCCTAAGATGTAATTTAATAACTGTTTAAAAATTGCTAATTGCCAGTATTTAATTACTAATTATCAATTATTCAACTTCCTTAATTTGGGTTTTTCGTTCCACAATTTCCTTGACTATTAAGGTGATTACTGCTAGGAATGCTAACAACACAGCGGCAGAAAAAGCAGCTTCAGTTTCATATTGTTTGTAAGCATCTTCGACGAATAAAGGTAAAGTTTGGGTTGTATTGGCTATGTTACCAGATACTACGGAAACTGCACCAAATTCACCCATGGCTCTGGCATTGGTTAAGATTAAACCATAGAGTAACCCCCAGCGAATACTCGGTAAAGTTACCCGCCAAAAAGTTTGCCAATCGTTTGCACCTAATGTTTTGGCAGCTTCCTCCTGGTCTTTACCAAATTCTTCTAAAATAGGAATTACTTCTCTGGCTACAAAGGGCATACTCACAAAAGCGGTAGCTAGTGCCATTCCTGGAAAAGCAAAGACAATCTGAATATCATGTGCCTGCAACCAAGGACCAAACCAGCCATTTCTTCCGTACAATAGGACTATCATTAACCCGGCAACGACTGGGGAAATGGAAAAGGGCAAATCAATGATACTGAGAACTATAGCGCGTCCAGGGAATTTATGTCGAGCGATCGCCCAAGCTGCACATAAACCAAAAACGGCATTCACAGGGATAGAAATCGCAGCCAGTAATAAGGTTAACCACGCTGCATGGAGAAATTCTGGTTTTGCTAGGTTAGACAAAAATGGTCCAGATCCTTTTTTGAAAGCTTCAAAAAAAACGTTAATAGCGGGAATATATTGCACCAGAAATAAATAAGCAACTGCAATCCCAATTAATACTGCTGGAACCCAACTTTGTTTTCTCGGATTTTTAACTTTATCTATTGTCATATCTTCTTGCCCAAGCTTGTAAGAAATTAATTGCTAATAACATCACCAAAGAAATTCCTAATAAAACTACACCAATTACAGTTGCACCAGCATAGTCATATTGTTCCAATTTTTGGAAAATTAACACAGGTGCAATTAGATCTTTATAAGGTGTATTAGAAGAAATAATTACTGTTGAACCATACTCTCCCACAGCGCGGGAAAAACCCAAAGCCACACCAGTTAAAATTGTCGGAAATAAAGGCGGTAAAATCACTTTCCAGAAAGTTTGCCATTCAGAAGCGCCTAAACTCCAAGCAGCTTCTTCAATTTCCGATTCCATTTCTTGTAATACCGGTTGCACAGTTCTCACCACAAAAGGTAAAGATATAAATATCATTGCTACCCCAACTCCCAAGCGAGTGAAGGATACTTTAATTCCCATTGGTGCTAATAGTGAACCCAGCCAACCATTCTCACTGTAAACTGTTGCTAGTGTTAAACCTGCTACCGAAGTTGGCAAAGCAAAGGGTAAATCTACTGTCGCATCAATAATCCGTTTCAAAGGAAAATCGTAACGCACCAATACCCAAGCAATCAAAGTTCCAAACACGCCATTCAGCAAAGCCGCAAACAATGCAGTCACAAAGGTAACATTATAAGTCGCCAATGCTAAATCATTAGTCGCAATTTCCCAAAACTTTTCTGGAGATTCCGTACTAGCCTTGAGAAACATAGCAGTAATAGGAATAAATAACATAAAAGTTAGATATCCTAAAGTAATTCGCCAAGTCCAAGGAAGACGAATTAAACTATCTACAAACACCTTCCAAATTGGAGGTTTAATGTCATTTTTTACAACAGAATATCCGCTCATAATTTCGTTAGTTATCAGTTGTCAATTACTTTCTATTCTTAGCTTGAATTTGGTCAAAAATTGCCCCTTCAGCAAAGAATTTTTTCTGAGCAGCATCCCAACCGCCTAATTCTTGAACTGTACCTAAAGTCTTGATTTGGGGATATTTGTCGGCAAATTCTTTACTCTTAGCTACTGTTTCATCAACAGGGCGAAATCCGACTTTAGCAAATTCCTGTTGTGCTTCGGGAGTAAACAAATATTTAACAAAAGCTTCCGCTACTTCACGATTATCATGTTTATCAACATTTTTATCAACAACAGCAATAGGATTATCAATGGAGATATTTACATCAGGAAGAATGTAATTTGTTTTTTCACCCTTATCTTTTGCCAAAACAATCTCATTTTCATAGTTTATCAAAGCATCACCTTGACCTTGTTTAAAAAATGCGTCTGTGGCTTCACGAGCATCTTTAGTTAACACAGGTACATTTTTATAAACCTTAGTCACAAATTCCGTTGCTTTTGCATCATCTCCACCAGTTTTAATGACCGAATTCCAAAGTGCGAGAAAGTTCCAACGCGCTACTCCAGAAGTTTTTGGATCTGCGGTAATTAGTTTAATATTATCTTTGGCTAAATCAGCCCAATTCTTAATACCTTTGGGGTTGCCTTCACGAGTTACTAAAGCTGCGACAGATTTAGATACAATGCCATTATTAGGAAATTTTTTCTCCCACCCTGGCTGAATTAATCCCGCTTTTTCAATTTTTTGCGTATCCAAAGCTAGTGCTAGGTGAACAACATCGGCTTCTAAACCATCAACTACAGCGCGGGTCTGCGAACCAGAACCACCATAGCTTTGTTTGAGTACCACAGTTTGGTTATGTTCCTTTTGCCATTTTTCCACAAATTTGGGAATAATCGCAGCGTGAGCAGCTTTAGTAACAGCAAATGATACAAGAGTTAATTCTACATTCCCTTTTTTACCAGCACCAGCAGTTGTACTAGGGGAATTACTATTGTTTGTTCCAGTACAAGCAGCAAGAGATACACTCAATACCGCTCCCACTAAGAAAAGTGATACAAAGCCTTTGAGCGAATTTATACTAAACCTAAGTTGCAATTCTTTCCATGATAGTTGCCACAAATTCATGATTTTTCCTCCTATAAAACTACGGTTAATTAATCTTTTAGCTTGTAGTTGTAGTTTAGCGCGTAATGTTTGGTTGTTAACACTAGCTAAAACTGCATATTGGCGATAGGGAATATGGAGATTTTACCAGTTTCAGGATAAATTACAACATCTCTAATTAACAAGTATTAATTTTTGATCATCTTTAGATCAGTTAAAAAGAAAATATACTTAATTAGTTTGATATTTTAAATACTTTAAAAATAAATTTTTAACAGTAAATATAGAATTTAATTTGGTAAAACATCTAATTTAAAACCTTTTCAGGCAATTAGATCATTAAAAACAATTGCAATATTTAATACATACAATACCCGATGGGAAAATAGTTGTTTTTAGGTGCAAAAACTATTGATTTTATTTATTACATCTGATATGCTCTTTTTCAAGACGGTAAATACGGTATCTCGATAAGGCAAAGCCGATACTTCTTATGAAGTTCCGGCAGTTAATATTTCTATAGATGCACCTGTGGCTGTTGTGGATAAAAATGTTGATAAGCATGGAAATCGTGAGGTTTCTGAAGCTTTTGTCAAGTTCCTGTTCACCCCAGAAGCACAACGTGAGTTTGCTAAAGTTGGTTTTCGTCCTGTTAATCCAACTGTAGCCAAAGAAGTTAAGAATAAATTTCCTTATATTGCCCGACTCTACACTGTAGCTGATCTTGGTGGTTGGAGTACCGTACAGAAGAAGTTTTTTGCTGATGGTGCTATTTTTGACAAAATTCAACGTGGACGACGTTAAGAGAACTCCACAAAAAAAATTATCCAATATTGTGGGATGGGCATCTGGTTCCCTCCTAGTATTATTAGCAGGCTTTTTATGCCTGCATCACGAGAAATTCTGGGATATTTTTTTATTTGCAAGTCTCTAAATCAAAAATCATCAGAATATAGATCCCCGACTTCTCAAAGAAGTTGGAGATCTGTTGCACAAATTGTATATAATAAGCACATTATTAATATTATTAACCGTCTATTAACCTCACAGATTGGTTACTTAGGTTATATTAAAAAATGTGTATGTCTTCAATTTGTGATTAAATCAAACATTATGGAATTAGACACTTTGTTGAGCGCATTTGAGAAGTGTGTTCAAATTCAATATAATGGAAATTTAAATTTTAAAGATACACTGGGAAATGAATGGACGTTTTATTACCATTTGGGACAGATAGTATGGGCAACGGGTGGGATTCATCCTCGTAGACGTTGGTTGAGAAATATCGCTTTAATTTGCCCAGAACTTGACATTAATCAACTTCTACTGCGGGAAGAAGAGATATTAATAGATTATTGGGATTATCTACTTCTAGAGAATTTATATCATAAACAGGAAATAAATCAGACACAATTTAACGACTTTGTAGTGAAAACTGTAGGGGAACATTTATTTGATTTATCACAACAGGTAAATGTTAGTAGTTTGAGTTGGGAAGTTAAGCAAGATAAGATTTTAAAAACTATTCTCAGTTCTACAAGTACAAATATGTTTCTTGAGGAAATGAAAAATTCCTGGAAAAATTGGTCAAATGCTGGTTTATCTGGGGTTTCCCCCAACTTATCACCTGTTTTAACTCAACCAGAAAAGCTCAAGCAACAAGTCAACACTATTGTTTATAAAAACTTTAAGCGGTTGATTAATGGTCAGAATACTCTCTGGGACTTAGCTGCAAAAATGCAGATAAACATTGTGTCTGTAACTAAATCATTACGTCCTTTGATAAATCAAGGGATGGCAGAATTTATAGAAGTACCTGATATCCAATTATCAACTACAAAAGGTTCAAAAAACTCTCCGTCAAAATCAGGAAAATATAATAATTGTCCTATGATTGCTTGTATTGATGATAGTCTGCAAGTAGTTAAAATTCTAGAAAATATTGTTACATCCCATGAAATGAATTTTGTTGGTATTCAAGATCCTTTACAAGCCTTACCTGTGTTAATTGAGAATAAGCCAGATTTAATATTTTTAGATTTGATCATGCCAGTAGTTAATGGTTATCAAATTTGTGAACAATTACGGCGTATTTCTGTTTTTAATACAATACCAATTGTCATATTAACAAGTAGTGATGGAGCATTTGATAGAGTTCGGGCTAAGATATTTGGTGCGACTGACTTTATTAATAAGCCTATAGAAAAAGATCGCGTATTTGCAATATTGAATAAGTATTTATATACAGGTTCTATGAATAAATATTGCCAGAATTTCGCTTTGTCTTATTCAGAAGTTGATTTTTGAGAATTAGGAAATTGTCAAGGGTAAACCATCCTGAAATATTAATAATTCTCCCGGTTCGATTTGTGTCCAAACTTCGTTATCAGTTAGGGGTGTAGTCACAATCACAGCAACGCGATCTTTTGGTGTCGTTAATTCACTAAAATCTACAGTCATCTCTTCATCAATTAAATGAGCCGCAGCAAAAGGTGCTTGTCTGATAATGTAACAAAGTTTAGTTGAGCAATGGGTAAAAAAATGCTCACCATTTGATAAGATGTAGTTAAAAGATCCAATGGCTGCTATTTCTTTGGTAATTTCATGTAATGTTTGGTAAAGTTCCTTGAGAGGAGGTTGTCCTTGGGGGAAATGCGATCGCAAAGTATTAAGAATTAAGCAAAATGCTTTTTCGCTGTCCGTAGCACCCACAGGTTGAAACATCCCATTATTTTCAGGGTTAAAATCTGGTAAATTGCCATTATGGGCAAATACCCAATATCTTCCCCAAAGTTCCCGACGGAAAGGATGACAGTTTTCTAAGGCTATTTCTCCTTGGGTAGCTTTGCGGATATGAGCTATAACATGAGTAGAATGAATGGGATACCGACGGATAAAATCGGCAATTGGTGACGCTATAGAGGCTTCAGCGTCTAAAAAAATTCGACATCCTTTTCCTTCAAAAAAAGCAATTCCCCAACCGTCGCTATGTTCATCTGTTTTTCCTCCCCTTGCAGAGAAACCCTCAAAGGAAAAACAAATGTCTGTGGGTACGTTGCAGTTCATTCCTAGCAATTGGCACATTAGTGTTGTAGTTGGTAATTGGTAATTGGTAATTGGTAATTGGTAATTGGTAGTGTTCTGGTTTATTATTCCTTCTTCTAATAGCGCAGCGTGAAGTTAGCCATATTAAGAGGATGTTTTAAAAGTTTTAGGTGGTGATTTTAGGTACTTACTGATTTCCCAACCCCCCTCTAAGGTATTTACTTCTGTAAGTCTACCCACATAGTACCGTAGTTGTGAAAAATAAAAGGATATTGACTAACACTTTCTACTTTTGATCTTAACCAAAGTTTTTTGAAGGTTTGAGTATAGTTTTTCGCGCACTTTTCAGAGACACTTAAGTATAGGCATTTAGCTATTAGTAGTCAGGTAATACCCAAGTAGCTGTTAATTAACCCTGACGAAATCTTTCGTCCATTAATACCGATAACTTGATAGGGATACCGTACTTTTGAATTTATTTTAAGAGCATTACATATTTTTCTCAACAAAGCAAGGCGTTTCCAGGTAATTTTCATTAATTTCTCCGGGAAAATTTCAGGACTTTCTGGAGTTGGTTGTCCGAGAAAGGAAAAATAGCAAATAATAGATTATGAACAAACGCTATTTTTTGCAAATTAGTACCGTAATCATCGGTACAGCCTTTTTTTCCCGCTATATCAATTGGAGTTCAGAAACGATGGCACTTTCTAATACAGAGTTTGCAGTGATTAAAACGGAAGATGAATGGAAGAGTATCCTCACATCAGAACAGTTTCAGGTGTTGCGGAAACATGGTACAGAACGCTCCCATACCAGTCCCCTCGATAAACAATATGAACCTGGTACTTATGTCTGCGCTGGTTGTGGACAAGCTTTATTTACTTCAGATACTAAGTTTAATAGTGGTACTGGCTGGCCGAGCTTTTTTAAACCCATTGAAGGAGCGATCGCTACTACCACGGATAGATCATTGTTCATGACTAGAGTTGAAGTTCATTGTAGTAATTGTGGTGGACATTTAGGCCATGTTTTCAATGACGGACCTCAACCAACTGGTCAACGTTACTGTATGAACGGTGTATCTTTACAGTTTACACCTGCGTAGATTACTAATACGGTTCACTTTTTAAACTCTTACAAGGGGTTCAAACCCCTTGTTTTATTTTGTCAAAAGCGAGAAATTGTAATATAGCAGGTAGTATCTACATGAAATTGTGGAAAAAAGGATAAATAAGGATTAGATAATGCAAGTTCTCAAAAGATCCATTAAGCCAGAAAGTTATATATCGTTTCTTCATATCTATCAAACCACGTGGGGGACTGCTGGTGATATTTGTTTAGTTCGTGAATCTGTAGCTGAGTCTAGCGCATCGAAGTTTGTAGGCCGCAGAATTCAACTAGCACTCCCTAAAGGAATGGAACGTGATTACTTAGTGAATATTCCAGTTATAAAAATTGCAGGTCATGTCGGTGAGGGGCATCCTAAAGATCCGCAATCTGAATGGGAAGCTTATGATGGCATAGATCCAGAAATAGCCACCACAGTTCTAAAAATTTGGGGCTTTAAGTTAATTGAGTTATAGAAAATTTTAGGGTGTGTCCAGAATTATCTTCCTAACACACCGTTCTATAAAACTTACCCAAAATTACCAAAGTCTAGACACATCTGGACAGCGATAATCTTAGTGTTTATTTCCT
>JAKOGY010000246.1 GCA_028658405.1 Dolichospermum sp. ST_sed8
CCATTGAGTTAAGTTCATTAGCGAATGGAAAATTAGCCGCCAAAACAGCGCAATATTTCTGCAAGTCGTTTTTGCCCGTATCTTTTACGTCCATCCATAGCCGAATACAGCTATTCCGAACGAATTGAGCGGTGCGAATTGCATCATCTACTGCGCTAAATTGAACTGATTTCCCGTAAGTTTTGAACTCAAAAACTAGCATCGCTTTTACCTCCAACCTTATACTACTCTTCATGGCGTAAGATTGTCAAGATATTTAGCGGTACAAGATTTAAATAGGTTAAAACCTATCGTGTCGCTTATATCTCAGGGCTGAAGCCACTGAGCTTTACGCTTACCGGATACTTCTGTAAATTAAATTCCTATTTCCTATAGATAAATTAAAATGATTCTTATAGATAAATACCTTGTCCAAATCGAAAAAAGTCTTGATTTGTAGGTTAGGTTTCGTACCTCAACCCAACATAAGCCTTGGGTTGCGCTGTCGCTTAACCCAACTACAAAAAATGGACAAGAGCCAGATAAATTAAAATTTTCTTTCCTATGGGTAAATTATAATGGGCTGTGAATTTTATTTTTTTCAGAAATTATGTCTACAGAAGGGACTCCTGTTAATATTCCACAGACAGCTTTAGCCGCTTTGGTGGATGTTTTTGTGCAGCAAGGTCATCCACGTCAATATGCTGAAGCGATGGCAACTTCAATCATTTTTCAGACTGATTTAGATTTACGGAATGCTCAGATTGCCAATCTCTTAGGCTGGCTGAAACAGGAGCATAATGATATCTATCCCTCAGCCTTGGATGTAGTTGGAAAAACTTCCGAAGAATTTGAACGTCGAGTTCAAGAAGGTTAAGTGTCTAGACTAGATTTGGTGAATTTCAAAAAATAGGGTCAAAAATTAGCTGTTTCAGCTAATTTTTTCCTCAAAAGTTTCCCACTTAAGTAGGTTGGCGTTAAAAATTGTCGTTATGACAAGGGAACAGGGAAGAGATTTTGGGCAACTTTACTTTTCGTTACATATTTCGGTTTTTTCCGTTCACCTACTTACCAGGTATTCTTATGACTAATTTCAAAATTATTTCTCCTCTATCTGCGATGCCTACTACCAGCGAAGCTATCGCTCAACAAACCCGTCAAGCTGCTAGTAAGCTGGCAGTTCTCTCCTCTGAGTCCAAAAATCAAGCTATTGAAGCGATCGCTCAAGCTTTAGAATTGGCAAAGGATGATATTCTGCAAGCAAACCTGGCTGATTGTCACGCAGCAACAGATGAAGGAATCGCTAAACCCCTTTATAAACGGTTGCATTTAGATGAACATAAATTAAGGGATGCGATCGCTGGTGTGCGAGATGTTGGTAAACTAGAAGATCCTATTGGTAAAGTCCAAATTCATCGAGAAATTGACACTGGTTTAATTCTCAAACGCATTACTTGTTCTTTAGGCGTTTTAGGAATTATTTTTGAAGCCCGTCCTGAAGCCGCAATTCAAATTGTTTCTTTAGCAATTAAATCAGGTAATGGTGTCATTCTCAAAGGTGGTAAAGAAGCAATACGTTCTTGTGCAGCCATAGTTAAAGCCATTAAACAAGGATTATCTCAAACTGCGGTTAATCCTGATGCGGTGCAATTGTTAACCACCAGAGAAGAAATATTAGAACTTTTGCAATTAGATAAATATGTAGATTTAATTATTCCCAGAGGTTCTAATGCTTTTGTGAAATTTGTCCAAGATAATACCCGCATTCCCGTATTAGGTCATGCAGATGGAATTTGTCATATTTATGTAGATGAAGCGGCTGATATTTCTAAAGCTATTAATATTACGGTAGATTCTAAAATCCAATATCCTGCTGCTTGTAATGCCATTGAAACCTTATTAGTTCACAGTAGTATTGCTGCCGAATTTCTCCCCCAAGTTGCCACAGTTTTACAAGCACAAAATGTAGAATTAAAAGGTGATGAACGTACTTTAGAAATTTTACCTAATCTTGCCGCAGCTATAGAAATAGACTGGCAAACAGAATACAGTGATTTGATTTTAGCAATTAAAATTGTTGATTCTTTAGAAGACGCTATATCTCATATCAGTAATTATGGTTCTCGACATACAGAAGCAATTATTACTGAAGATATCACAGCCGCAGAAACATTCCAGGGTCTAGTAAATGCAGCAGGAGTTTATCATAATTGTTCTACCCGGTTTGCTGATGGTTTTCGCTATGGTTTTGGTGCAGAAGTGGGAATTAGTACCCAACAAATGCCACCTCGTGGACCCGTTGGTTTAGAAGGTTTGATCACATATAAATATCAAATGTCTGGGAATGGACATATTGTGAAAACCTACACAGGTGCAAATGCTAAATCATTTACTCATCGAGACTTATAATAGAAGTAGGGGTGTAGGGGTGTAGGGGTGTAGGGACTGCGCCCATTCAGTAATTAATCTCGTTCCCAGTCTCTGACTGGGAATGCTGAATTTCGGCTCGGCCGCTAGTAAAATGGGAGGCAGAGCCTCAGAATTGGCATTCCTAGCCAGAGTCTAGGAACGAGGTAAAATCTTTTTTTCAAACTAAGGCTTTTAATAAAGCTTGCAGTTTAAGTTGCACTTCTGCAAATTCTTTTTCTGGATCTGAACCAGCTACAATACCTGCACCTGCATACAGTCTAGCATAATTACCATCAATTAAAGCCGAACGAATCCCCACAATAAATTCACAATTTCCCTCTCCGTCTACCCAACCTAAAGGCGCTGCATATAAACCTCTTTCAAAACTTTCATAACGGCGAATCTCTGCACAAGCAATATCTCGCGCTGCACCGGCAACTGCTGGGGTAGGATGGAGTTGAGCAACAATTTGTAAAGGGTGAATATTAGTCGGAACTACTGCACTAATTGGTGTCCATAAATGCTGTATATTAGATAATTGTCGCAGTCTGGGGGCTAAAACTTGGGGAAATAAACCTAGTTGAGATAAATGTTGAGTAATAAAATCCAGGACAAGTTTATGTTCGTGTTTTTCCTTGGTACTATTAACTAAATTGTTAGCATTTGCCGTATCTTCTATAGGTGTTTTACCTCTAGGGGCTGAACCTGCCAAAGCATCAGTAATTAACTGTTGTTTATGAACACTAATTAACCGTTCTGGACTCGCACCAATAAAGTTTTGTCCTTTCCCATTACTGGTAGAAAATATATAACAATTAGGATGTAATTGACGCAGGTTATTTAAGGATTGTAAGAGGTTAAAATCATGATTAGCATTGACATCTAAGGTATCAGCTAAAACAATTTTACTGAGATGATTAGACTGGATTATTTCTAATACTGATGCGACAGAGGTTTTAAATTTATCACCGTTTTTCGTGATTTTTTTATAGAAATTCAAGGGAAATTTATTAATATTTAGAGAATAATTCTTTAAGGATTTAATGATTTCTAAATGGTGTTGTAAATTATCTAATATTTTGGTAATATTAACACTAGAATTAATAATTGTATTCATTACTAATGTACAACAATTATTTTTTAAACCTATTTGCCAAGCAGGTAAGAAAACTGTTGCAGAAGGAAATGGATAATCAGCTTTTTCATGCTGATCAAAAAAACTGAAAGTACAAAAAAAACGGGGTGATAAAAAAGTTTGACTTTCTTCAGAAATAGTAATGATATTATTCAGAGAGTTTTTAATAAATTCTTCTGATTTTGTAAATCTGTCTTTACCAAAAATTTCTAATTTATCTACAGTATCAATTGCGGCTATGGCTTCACCATTACTTCTATTTTCAAAATAAAAATTTATGGCATTTTTATGCTTAAATTTATCTAAAACCAGCAAAGGATCAACTAAATCAACTTCTAGGGGAATACTCACAATTTTACTATGATTATGGCGACGGCAATTCTCCTTAACCTCTAATAGTAATTGATTCAGGTATTTATAGTCTACAAAGGTGTGGCTACGACATGGTGAAATTGTCATGGATGTATAAGTTAATTTTTATTAAGTTATCTTCCTAAAATGTAATAAATCATGGTGGTATTCTTATAGGTAACATAATTTCAGTCACCATCAACCAGCATAGATTTGGCTTGATTTTGGGGTTAATCCTATTTTGACTGCAAAATGGCAGGTTATGTTGGAGGATGTAAACCTATAATCACAAAATTAACATTTTTTGGTAATTTACCAAAGAAGGGAACAGGGAACAGGGAACAGGGAACAGGGAACAGATAAGAAACACTCATTTGCACCAGTTTAAAGCTCAGTCAAAAAAAGATGTTTTTTAAGATGCGTAGCCCGAAAAAAACAGTGTCATTATTTCAATCTCATGTTTTTAAACATGAGTTTTTCCTGTTCCGGTGTGCCTATTCCCTGTTCCCTGTTCCCTCTGAATAAAGTTAAACAATTTTAGATTGATTACACCCGCAAGGGTAGGATCTAAACTGATAAACAATCCTAAATCTCTAATCTAAAATAGCTAGTCAAGTGTTACAGAAAATTATAAAATTTAATTGATAACTCAAGTTCTGGTAATTTAACTAATCACAACTGATGACTTCAACTCAGATTTTACCACCTCAAGCTAAACTATGGATGGCGGCAATTAAACCGCCAATGTACAGTGTTGCTATTATGCCGATTTGGGTAGGTTCGGCGGTAGCATTTAGCGAGAAAAAGATTTTTGATACAACAATATTTTCAATTTTTATTGCTGCGGCAATTTTAATTTTAGCTTGGGAAAATATTAGTAATGATGTATTTGATGCGGCTACAGGAATTGATCAGAATAAACATCATTCATTGGTGAATTTAACCGGTAACAAAACTTTAATGTTTTGGATAGGAAACCTGTGTTTAGGTTTAGGTTTGTTGGGGATAATGGCGATCGCACTTTTGCAAAAAGACCCTACAGTTATCGGTATAATTCTACTATGCTGTGGTTTGGGCTATATGTACCAAGGTCCGCCCTTCCGTCTAGGATATCAGGGTTTAGGCGAAATTCTCTGCTTTTTTGCCTTTGGTCCTTTGGGTATGGGTGCAGCCTATTATAGCCAAACCCAAACCTGGTCTATCACCAATTTAGCAGCTTCAGTGATTTTAGGCATTGTTACCAGTTTAGTCTTATTTTGCTCCCATTTTCACCAAGTTGCCGATGACATAGCCGCAGGAAAGAAATCTCCTATTGTGCGTTTAGGAACTCAAACTGCTGCAAAGGTTTTAGTCGGATTTACTGCGAGTATTTATCCCCTAGCTTTGGTATTTGCGATTTTGAATGTTTTCCCAATTTGGACATTACTAAGTTTCCTCAGTTTACCTTTTGCGGTTAAATTATGTCGTCACGTCTTAGAAAATCACAACCTACCAGACAAAGTAAGTAATTCTAAATTTATTGCTATCAATGTTCATTTTTTGAGTTGCTTATTTTTGGGTTTAGGATTTATTCTTGGTTAATGATTTATCAATTTTCCTTTCGTTACTTTAGCCAAAAATTCACAAATCCCATTATTACTAATCATGGAGTTTGGGAAATCCGCGAAAGCGTAATTGTTCGCTTAATTGATGACAAAAATAAAATTAGTTGGGGAGAAATTTCCCCAATTTCTTGGTTTGGTTCAGAAACCATCCAACAAGCATTAGATTTTTGTCATCAACTTCCACAAACAATTACCAAAGAGATAATTTTCACCATTTCCGATAATTTACCAGCTTGCCAATTTGCTTTTGAATCAGCCTTGATAGGTACAGAATATGTAAATTCAAATCTCACTTACAGCGCCTTATTACCAGCAGGAAAATCAGCGTTAAATCAATGGAATAACTTATGGGAACAAGGATATAAAACATTTAAATGGAAAATAGGTGTTGATGAAATAAATCAAGAATTAGAAATATTTGATTTACTCATATCCAGTTTACCAACATCAGCAAAATTACGTTTAGATGCTAATGGTGGACTAACTTATCAACAAGCTGAATTATGGTTAAAGAAATGCGATCAATTATTACCTAAAATTGAATTTATCGAACAACCTTTACCTCCAGATAAATTTATAGAAATGCAGGAATTAAGTAATTTCTATTCTACACCTATAGCCTTAGATGAATCTATCGCCAATCTCCCACAATTAGAATCATGTTTTCAGCAAGGTTGGCGGGGAATTTTCGTCATTAAACCGGGAATAGTCGGTTCACCATTTCGGTTAAGAGAGTTTTGCAAAAAACATCAAATTGATGTTGTATTTTCATCTGTATTTGCAACCGAAATTGGTAGACAAGCCGCATTACAATTAGCAGCAGAATTATCTGCAAATAATCGCGCTGTTGGTTTTGGAATTAACCACTTTTTTAAACAACAAGAAGCAAACTGGTTAGAAAGTCTATGGAAAACCTTTTAGAAAATGTCCAAAACCATGATTGGTTAATTTGTGATTATAGCCAAGAATTACCACAGATAACAACAGAATTATATTTAAAATTAACCCAGTTATCAAATCCAAAAATCATTATTGCAGAAAGATCACCAGTGAAATTTTTAGCCAGTTTTATTGCTGCTTGTGCGGCTAACTGTCCAGTTTTCTTATGTAACCCAGATTGGAGTCAAGAAGAATGGGAACAAGTCTTTAATTTAGTCCAACCAGATATAGTTTTAGGAATAGATTATAACTTTTCAAAATCACAAATTCCCAATTCCCAATTCCCAATTTCTAATACTATCATGATTCCTACTGGTGGTTCATCAGGAAAGATTAAATTTGCGATTCATACCTGGCAAACATTAACCGCATCTGTGCAAGGATTTACAGAATATTTTCAGATAAATATAGTTAATTCATTTTGTATATTACCACTATATCATGTGAGTGGATTAATGCAATTTATGCGTTCTTTCACGACAGGAGGTAAATTAGTAATTACCTCCTCTAAAACATTAGAATCTGCTCAAATATCAAATATTAATCCAGTAGAATTTTTCATATCTTTAGTTCCTACGCAATTACAAAAACTTCTCCAAAATCCCGAATTAACCGAATGGTTATCAAAGTTTTCTACAGTTCTTTTAGGAGGTGCGCCGGCTTGGGATGAATTATTAGAAAAAGCCAGATTTCATCAAATTAGATTAGCACCTACCTATGGAATGACAGAAACTGCTTCTCAAATTGCAACTCTCAAACCTGATGAATTTTTACAAGGTAAATTCAATAGTGGAAAAATTCTTCCCCATGCTAAAATTATTATTAATAATCAACCAGCAAATATAAATATTCAAAGTAAATCCTTAGCATTAGGTTATTATCCCGAAATGTGGGAAAATAGAGATAATTTTGCAGTTGATGATATTGGTTTTTTAGACAATCAAGGCTATTTACATATTATTGGCCGGAATAGCGACAAAATCATTACAGGGGGGGAAAATGTTTACCCGACAGAAATTGAATCAGCGATTAGGAAAACTAACATGATAATTGATGTTTGTGTAATTGGTATAGCTGATAAACATTGGGGACAAGCATTAACAGCTATTTATATTCCTAATAATCAAAATATTTCTTATTTAGAAATTCAAAGTCAACTCAAAAATCAACTTAGTAAATTCAAAATTCCTAAACATTGGATTTCCCTATCAGAATTACCTCGTAACACTCAAGGTAAAATCAACCGTCAACAACTTCAAAAAATTGCTGAAGATATTCTGAAAACTTACTAATTACATAGGGCTTGCTGAATACTTTTTGCGTAAGGATTAGGAGTTAATCAACCACGAAGGAACGAAGGACACGAAGGAAGAAGGAAGAAAGAAGAAGCGTTGGTATTAAAGATTGTTTTACTCCTCCCTAACCCTCCCCTTTTCAACTACGGTGTACATACAAGTCTTCTAGAGTTGCCCCACAACGTTTAGATCCCCCCAACCCCCCTTAAAA
>JAKOGY010000247.1 GCA_028658405.1 Dolichospermum sp. ST_sed8
TTTTCCATTCATTAATCCTGAAAATCCTAAAATCCTGGATATCCTGATTCAGACATTATTCCATTTCTTTAATAATATTCATGGCTATGGTTAAGCTAGAAATTGCTGATCTGTTGGCTTCCACACCCGCCCAGAAATGAATTTCCGGGCTAATAACCAAAGTTTACTCAAGTAAACTGGGGATATTTTCAGATTTTTAGTCATCAAAAGACAACTTTTGCTATTAGACAGGGAATTCATTCCCTGGCGGGTTATGGATTTTGCGTAAGACAGCTATAACAGCAAATTAAGCAATCAAACTGAAATTACTACCACTGAGGGTAATATCAACATTACCTAAACGGGCAAATTCAAACACTGCTGTTGCACCCAAAACGTTTCCGTCTTGGTTATAGAACAGACTTCCCGTACCTTGACTAAAGACAATACGAGCGTTACTAGCATCGACAAATTCATCATCACTAACAACTGCAAAGTCAGTTAAAGCCTGTCCGACAGTATTAGTAATGGCATTAAATGTAGTTTTACTTAATACAATCTGGTCTAGTCCCGCTTCAAAATCGCTAATGTAATCAACGCCTAAGCTGGTAGCAAAGACACTAGAGCTTTGAAATAGATATTGATCATTACCAACTCCTCCAGTCAAGACATCATCACCAAGTCCTCCCCAAAGGGTGTCATTACCGCTTCCACCGTTGAGAATATCATTACCTGCTTCTCCCCAAAGGGTGTCATCTCCTCCTAGCCCTTGCAGTTGGTCATTTCCATCACCGCCATTTAAGGTATTATTCAGTGTATTACCCGTGAGACGGTTATTAGCTGTGCTACCTATAGCATTTTCAATCACATTATTAGCAGAGAGAATGAGTTTGAGATTGCTATTAACGGTTTGTGATGTGGTGATACCCAAATTTACATTTACAGCAACAGTAGTACCACTAAAGTCAATAGTATCAATTCCCCCGGTTGTTGTTTCGGTAATGGTATCTATTCCCAAGGAACTGTTAGCAACAAAGGAGTATATATCATTACCATTGAGACCTATCAGAGTGTTATTGGCACTATTACCAGTGAGGACATTATTACCTGCGTTACCTGTACCGTTAATAGCAGCACTACCGATGAGTTTGAGATTTTCCACCCCTGCTGGTAAAGTCCGGGTGAGTGTACTTTGCCAGGTATCAGTAATGATAACTTCTCCAATCCCTGCATTTGGATTGATAGGGGCATTGATAGGATTAGATAGGTTTACTGTAAAGGCTTCATCAAGTTCATTGAGGTTATCATTGAGAATGGGAATACTGATAGTACCAAACGAAGTATTAGCAGCAATAGTCAAAGTTCCAGTCACACTTGTGTAATCAACATTGGCGGTAGCGTTAACCGGAGTAATAGCATAATTGACGCTGATAGGTTGGGTATTAGGATTGCTAAGACTAACAGTGAGAAAAGCATTAGCATCTTTGCCTTCAACAACAGTGATGTCATTAATGGAAATAGTTCCAAAATCATCATTCGCAATATTTCCCGTAACAGCCGTAGTTGTTCCCAGGGTGTAACCTGTGCCAGCAGCCAGTGTGATAGCAACGGTGTCATTGCTTTCAGTGGTGTTATCCGCTGTGGGGTCTATTGTTAAAGTGGCTGTACTTGCACCCGCAGCAAAGGTAATGGTTTTACCTGTTCCTGGTGTTGCACCCGTGTAGTCGGTACTGTCGGCTGTACCATTGATGTCATAGTTGACAGTTAAAGCATTAGTGGTAATTCCAGTTCGGGTGAAGGTGTAAACTAGGTTGGTTGTGCCGTCTTCGGTTACGCTACTGGGAGCTACAGCTAGGGTAATGGTGGGATCATCATTGGTAATAGTTCCCGTGACGGCTGTTGTTGTCCCCAGGGTGTAACCTGTTCCCGCAACGAGAGTTAAGGCTACCGTTTCATCACTTTCAATGGTGGTATCTGCTGTGGGGTCTATAGTTAATGTGGCTGTACTTGCACCCGCAGCAAAGGTGATGGTTTTTCCTGTTCCTGGTGTTGCACCCGTGTAGTCGGCACTATCGGCTGTACCAGTGATGCCATAGTTGACGGTTAAGGCATTAGTGGTAATTCCTGTTCGGGTAAAGGTGTAAACTAGGTTGGTTGTTCCATCTTCTAGGACGCTGGTGGGAGCTACCGCTAGGGTAATGGTGGATAATGAAACATAAGCAAAGTTACTGCCAGTTAGACTCAATCCTGTTTGATTTCGGACTATACCAATGATTTCATCGGTTTCTGTTCCAGGTTTGTTGATGAGTATTTGAGTGTCTGCATCGACAACAGTTAGAAGGTAATTACTGCTTGTTCCTTGCAGTTGAATAACATCCCCTCCACCGGCGTTAAACTCAGCAATATCGGCATAGTCAGTGTCACCGTTGGTTGTACTATTTCCGTCATCGTAACCAATCCAAGTGGCATTACCCAGTATAAAGCGATCGCTTCCACTTCCTCCATTGAGATAGTCATATTCACCAGCCCCCCCATTTGTTCCTTGTAGAGTATCATTACCACCTTCACCATAAAGTTGGTCATTACCAGCTTCACCATTTAAGATGTCATTGCCATCACTACCATAGATTCCATAATAAAAATCACCACTCCACCCGCTCTCATCGCCAGCACCACCCGATAACAGATCGTCTCCAGATCCACCTTCTAAACGATCTCGTCCACCACCACTATTTAAGGTATCATTACCGTCTTGTCCATAGAGAAGATCATCAGCACGGCCGAGAGCAATAAAATCATTACCACCACCACCTTGAATGTTACTATTTAAACTGGTGGCAATAAAGTTAAGATTGTCAGCACCACTACCACTGAGCAGATTAACTCCTTCAATCGCTTTGAAGGTATCTCCTCCCCCAGATGCAACTACCTGAGTGTCGGTATAGGTGATGGTAATAGGAGTGATTTGAGCAGAGTAATCTAAATAGAGGCTATCATTTCCTGAACCGCCGTCAATAGTATCGCTACCTGCACCACCATCAATGTAATCATCTTCAGAACCACCATTTAAGATGTCATTACCAGCTTCACCAAAAAGTTGGTCATTACCAGCTTCACCATTTAAAGTGTCATTTCCATCACTACCATAGATTCCATAATAAAAATCACCACTCCACCCGCTCTCATCGCCAGCACCACCCGATAACAGATCGTCTCCAGATCCACCTTCAAGACGATCTCGTCCATTACCAGCATTCAGGGTATCATTACCGTCTTGTCCATAGAGAAGATCATCCTCAGATGTTCCCGTAATGGTGTCATCCCCAGCAGTTCCCGTAAAATTCTGCTGTTCTACCTGAATATTTTGCCCATTTACCGTAATCGTCGCGTGGTCATCCTCAGCCTTCAAAGCCTGTAAAGTCTGAGTATTCAGACTGTAACCCTGTACCAATTCAGCAAAAATCGCCCCTTCATCTCCAGCACTATCACTGAGATTAATTTGAGCATCAACAAAATGCCCAATTTCCTCTAACAGCGTACCAATCAAAGTTTCTGGTGTGGCAGTTGCGACAAAATTAGCTGATAAATAAATCTTATTATTGCTACTGGCATAAGCCCCATTAGCACCGCCAAGAATGTTACTATCAAGAATTTCAATTTGCGGAAGTTGACTAAAATCACCAGATAGCCACTGTAAACGCAGAATTTCGGCTGCGCTGCGATTGTATTGCGTACCAAAAGCAGTATCGAAAACCTGCCAGAAATTGTTTAAACCAGAAAAAGTGCTGAGTTGGTTATAGGTCAGCGTTAGGGCAGAATTGAGTACAGTATTCATGGATTTAATTAGTTATTGGTATTAAAATGATGTCTGAAGGCGATAGGATGTGTCACAACTTGTAACACTTTTTAGTTAAAGGCTATACACGCACAAGTTTGACACAAATACTGATAAGTGTCAAACTCTATATCTATGCGACAAGTTAGGATATTTTTTTAAATGGACAAGGTATTGCAAAATCTTTCAGATACAGTCCTACTTGTTCTAGGGCTGGGTTAAGGTACAACTCATCAGCAATCAAACCGTTAGTAAGTGTACATATAATAAAATTAACCTGGTTTTTGTAAATAATTGTGCCAAAACGATAATATTAAGTATAAAAAAACCTTTACATCCACCAAAAGTTAGATATTTATTTCTTTCCCCAAAAATCTCACCTGAGTAGAATATTTCGGTTTTGCCATAATAATTAAAATTATTTATACTAAAATCATATTAAGACTTACGTATTTAAAATAAACATATAACTTTCCAAATTCAGAGGTAATAGGTGCGACCCAGAAATCGCTTTTTAGAGACTTCCAATTTAAAAAATATCCCAAAATTTCTTGTAGTGCGGGCATCTTGCCCGCTAATAATACGTTAATATGTACACATTTTAATGGATAATGGTATCACTTTATGATACTATCTAAATAGAACTAAACAACAAACACCAAAAAACTCTCCAAGAAATTTTTGAGAACCCAATCAAAGCAAACATTCCTTGAACTGCTGTTGAAGGGTTTGTTTTTAGCATGGGGAGCAGAAGTAGCGACTTCTAGTCGCCTCTTTTTACTGATTTAGACATTTTCATTTATCCAATGACTTTGCTATCACCCCTAATTGCAAACCTGGTGGAAAACTACCTTCTTCCTTAATGCGTCTTATTTCAGCAGCATCAATTGGCAAATTTAACTTTTCTGCTAATGCTTGAACAATATCCCCTCTATCAATGACACCAGCGACAGCATCAGCAGGAGAAAGAACAGTAATTTGAGGTAATTGTTCAATTTCCAATTTGTTAATTACCTCTGCTAAAGAAGTAGATTCAATAACAGTAGGAATTGCATTTAAAGGATGAACAATGCTTTGTAAAGTTTGAGTTTCCCATTCACTTCTTTCGGTTGTCCGTAAATCATTAATCTCAACCAAACCGCGATAACGACCATCAGATGCAGCAAAATAAACTTGTGGTGTAGTGGTTTCCAAAAGATAGGAATCAGCAAATTCTCGCAATGTTTGATTAGCATCAACTACCCGAAAATTACGAGTCATACTATCGGCTGCAACTAGCTTGAGTAAAGTTTCTTGTAATGTGGTTACACGGTCATAACTGTTAGCATTACGCACTGCAAACCAGCCTATGAGTACAATCCATAAACCCGTGATAAATTCTCTGGTAAAGAAATCAATAGCAAATCCTAAAGCGATCGCAATATAACCTAAAATTTGTCCAGCCTTTGCTGCCCAGTGTACAGCTTGAAAGCGATCGCCTGTCACTTTCCACAAAGCCGCTTTTAACACCTGTCCCCCGTCCAAAGGTAGACCAGGAATCAAATTAAACAAAGCCACAACCAAGTTAATTCTCGATAAATCTGCCGTCATCTCACTGAGAGGGTTACTATCGGGAATTACACTCGCAGCTAGACTTAGTAGGAAGAATAGCATAACACTTACCGCAGGGCCAGCGATCGCTACCTGAAAAGCTTGACCAGGAGTTTTTGATTCTTCCTCAATAGCAGCAACTCCCCCAAACAAAAACAAAGTAATCGAATTTACCTTAATTCCTTGGGACTGTGCCACCAAACTATGTCCCAACTCATGCAGCAGCACTGAAGCAAATAACAGCAGAGCCATAATCAAACCCGCACTCCAACCCGCGACAGTCCCCCATTGCTGGTAAGCAAAGCCAAAATTCAGAGTTGTTAACCCCAAAATTACAAACCATAAGGGGTCTAAAAATAAAGGAATGCCAAATAAAGAACCGATTTTCCAATTAGTTTGCATAACATCAATTTATCTAATTTTTCAATACCTGCCCAAAATCCCGAAGCCCCATTAATATCCTAACGATTTTATTGGCTTTGAGAGCTATATTTGCACAGAATAATCAAATCTATTCATTCATCTGTCTTCATCTGCGTTTATTTGCGTTTATCTGCGGTCAATTATGATAAAAATCTGATTTCATGTAGTTTCATCTGAAATTCATCAAAAGTTTAGATAATTATTGAATCTTAACTAAAACAGATGAGTCAATATTTTCTAAAGGTATTAACCTGTGATTTTGACTATTTCGTAATATTTTTGTTAACTCAGGAGATGAATTAAAGACAAAATAATCACTAAAACCTGCTGGTAGCTGATTTATGCCATTTTTAGCATCAACTACCATAATTTTAGCATTATCTTTAAGATAATAGCTTAAAGATATTAACAAAAAATCACCTTCATTAATCACTAAAGGATTTTCAGATTTATTAATTAAACGTCCAATTTGGGGAATATAACCATCAGATTTATTCCACCAAGTTTCAGCTTGCAAAATATTAATACAAGATAAAAAACTCAGAGATATTAAAAATATAATAACAAGTTTCCAAACTTTTCTCACCTGTTGTGAAATCCCCGAAATTAATTGTTTATCAATTAAATAAGCTACTGCCAGATTTATCCCTAAATAACAAGGCACAAAATACCTCGCAACAGCAGCAGTATGCTTTCCTTGGATTAAATCTAATAAAATAATTCCTAATCCTGTTGGTAAAATCAAACTCAGAATAAATAGATAAATTTTAGTTTCAGTTCGGCAAATCAAGAAATATACTGCATAAATAATTAAAACAACAATTGAATAATTAATACCTTGATAAAGCCAATAACTAAAAATATTGATATCTGCATTGATATCAAAATCAATGAATAAATGACCAAGATGACTAATTAATGTAGAAACCAATTCTAAGAAGCCTATTCTACCATCTTGCCATCTAGTATAATTTAATACAGCTTGCTTGTGAGTAATAATAATATTCAGCCAAGGAATAAAGGCAATTATGGCAAATCCTAAGGACAACAAATACAACTTAACAGTTTTATTTAAATTAAATTTTTCCTGAAAAATCACATAAATTCCTTGTCCAAAAGCGATAAAAACGGAATATAAAAATGTATAAAATCCGATAATTAATGTCAAACTATATAAAGCCCAACTAATTTTTTTATTAACTCTTAATGCCATCAATAAAGCAGCATTAGACAACACAATTGTTAATCCCCATAAACTATAAGAACGTGCTTCTTGTGCGTACAAAAGATAAAAAGGAGAAACAGAAATTAAGGCAATAGCAAAGTAACTTACTGATACTGACTCAAATAATTCCCGACATAACCAATAAATAGCAGGAATAGTCAAAACACTAAAAAAAGCGGAACAACTTCTAATTACTTGAATAGAATTACCAAATAGTTGCGTCCAAAATCTTAATATGATGAAATACAAAGGTGTGTTTTGAGGTTCGTTTTCAGCTAGTCCTTGAATAGTATCAAATGCACTTTTTTCTAAAGCAGGATATTGATATTTTTTTAATTCTGAAGGACTCAGTAAAGAACCACTAAATAACTTTTGACTAACATCATTTTCTGAATATCCAGAAATTCTTAATGATGTAAATACTTCATCAACCCAATAAACTTTATGGCTAAGATCAGTAAATCTCAAAAAAATGCTAATTGCTACCAATAGAATCAAGAAAAATTTAATTTGAAAATATTTACTATTCAATTTTGATTTAAACATAGGGATGAATATTAATTATATGGGACTCATATTTGATATATACGTGGGGTGGGCATTGCCCACTGTAGGGGGGTTTGGTGGGCATTGCCCACCCTACAATACTATTCAATTTTGATTTAAACATAGATATGAATATTAATTATATGGGACTCATATTT